>NZ_SFBV01000020.1:0-10291 GCF_007095585.1 Microcystis sp. M_OC_Ca_00000000_C217Col | reverse complement strand
GCTATTTATGAATGTCTGAATGATGCCCATCTGAAACATAAAAAAGAACTGGATTCCTTGCTGACTCTACGATTTCAGAAGTTTAATAAATCTCAGATTATGAACGTCTAAAGTATAATACAATTAATTGGCAGGAAGAAATTTATAATTTTCGGACTCAATTAAGGCGAAAAATGACGGCTAATCTCCGTAATTATTTAGAAGAAGAATTGAACTATATTTATGAAGATGCGTTAGGTTTCGTCAAAATCAAAACAGCGAATACTGTGATTTTTCCCTCTCAATGTCCTTACTCACTAGAACAATTACTAGATCGCGATTGGTTGCCATAAAAATTAATTAAACAACAAAAAGAGATGAAGAAATTATGTTAACCACAAAACCCCGCTTTCAAACCTTCGCTGAATATCTACAATATGAGGATAATTCAGAGGAATCTTATGAATTATTTAACGGAGAATTGGTAGAAATGCCACCAGAATCAGGACTTAACTTTCAAATTGCTAATCGTCTTTTTCTAGTCTTTGCTTTGATGCTAGGAACAGATAGAGTCAGAGGACATGGTTTAGAATTAGAAGTGAGAGGCGAACCGAAAAACCGTTATCCTGACCTAACCATTATTCGAGAAAAACATATTCAATTACTCTCCCAGAGAAATACGATTCTTCTTTCCATGGCACCCCCCTTATTAGTCATTGAAGTGGTTAGTCCGGGGGAAATCCAAAGAGAGAGAGATTACATCGCCAAAAGAAGCCAATATCAAGATTGTGGGATTCCTGAATACTGGATAGTTGATCCTCAAACTCAAACTATTTTAGTCTTAGAATTAAGAGGAAATGCTTACACACAGGTTGGTAATTTTAGCAATGATGACCTAGTAAAATCTCCCAGATTCAAAGAATTAAACTTAAAGGTTTGTGATGTATTTAATTATTAATTTTATCGGTTAACCCAAGAATTAAAAAAAGATGAACGTCTTAACTATTCCGGGATTAAAAGAACTACAAAAACAAACCAAAGGCGCAGCAGAAATAACCGTCGCCATTCTCGATGGTGTAGTTGATACCGACCATCCCTGCTTTAATGGGGCAGACCTAACCCGTTTATCCACCCTCGTCCAGCATCAAGCCAACGCGGGGCAAATGTCCACTCACGGAACCCATATTGCCAGCCTCATCTTCGGACAACCCAACAGCGAAATCCCTGGAATTGCCCCCCAGTGTCGAGGCCTACTCGTCCCCGTCTTCGCTGACGATAACCGCAAACTCTCCCAACTCGATTTAGCGAGGGCGATTGAACAAGCCGCCGAAAATGGCGCAAAAGTGATTAATATTAGCGGCGGGGCCCTCACCGATATGGGAGAAGCCGAAGACTGGCTAATTCGTGCCGTCGAGATGTGTAACGAGAGAAATATTCTTCTCGTTGCCGCTGCCGGCAATGATGGCTGTGAATGCCTCCAAGTTCCAGCGGCCCTTCCCGCCGTCCTCGCGGTGGGTGCGGTTGATGCTAGAGGCCATCCCCTCGACTTTAGTAATTGGGGGGAAACCTACCAAAGCCAAGGCATCCTTGCCCCTGGAGAAAACATCTTAGGGGCAAAACCGGGCGGCGGGACTGTGCAACTGAGTGGAACCAGCTTCGCCGCGCCCATTGTCGCCGGAGTAGCCGCCTTATTACTCAGCTTGCAGGTGCAGCGAGGAGAAACTCCCAATCCTCACGCAGTCCGGGAGGCAATACTAAAAAGCGGCCTCCCCTGCCAATATGCAGACAGCGAAAATGAACCAAAATGTTTAGCCGGAGTATTGAACATTTCTGGGGCAATTAAACAACTAACAGGAGAAACCATGTCCGAATCTGTGGAAACCCAAGCAACAGTAGAAGCATCAGGCTGTGGCTGCGGTGGTACGCCGGAAACCCCTGAGGCTCAACGCCAAAACCTCGAACTGAGTGCCGCAACTAGCGAACCGGTAATCCCCGTCGCCCAAATTCCCAATCCTGTCACCACCTCTCAAGGAGTATCCATGCCCGAAACTACTAATAAACCTGTTACCCCTAGCCAAGCTGCTGAACCTGCTGGTGGCATCGTCTATGCCATTGGCACCTTGGGCTATGACTTCGGCACCGAAGCCCGTCGGGACACATTTAAACAACTGATGCCGACAGCGGTAATTGGTGGTATTGAAGTTCCCTCTAATCCCTACGATGCCCGTCAGATGGTGGATTACCTAGCTGACCACCTCTCGGAGGCTAAATCCTTAATCTGGACCCTGAATCTGGAACTTACGCCAATTTACGCCATTGAACCCCTTGGCTCTTTTTCCCGGGAAGTTTATGCGGCTTTACAGGAACTTCTTTCAGGACAAGTGCAAGCAGAAGACAGCCCCGAATATATCCAGCGTGTTAGCATTCCGGGACGGATTACTGGGCGGACAGTACGCCTGTTCTCAGGACAAGTTGTTCCCGTCATTGAACCGGATAGCCCCCGGGGAATTTATGGTTGGCACATCAATACTTTAGTCAGTGCGGCAATAGAAGCCGTTGGTGCAGAACAAACAGAAGCCCAAGAAAGCCAAATGCGTCGCACTTTGAGTAGTTTCCTCAACCGCATCTACTACGATTTACGCAATTTAGGGCAAACTTCCCAAGACCGCGCCCTCAATTTTGCCGCGACCAACGCTTTCCAAGCAGCGCAAACTTTCTCTGAGGCTGTGGGTGCGGGGATGGAACTCGACAGTATTAACGTTTCTAAGAGTCCTTTCTGTCGGATGGATAGCGATTGCTGGGACGTACAGTTAAAATTCTTCGACCCGGAAAATAGCCGCCGCGCTCGTAAAATCTTCCGGTTTACAATAGATGTGAGTGACTTAATTCCTGTCACCTTGGGCGAAGTTCGTTCCTGGTCTTCTCCTTATTAGTCCTCTCCCCTGCGCTGACTTCTGACTTCAAGTACAGGCGAAGCATTCGGATAGGAAATCTAAGGTTTCAGCGATAGGTTATGCCCGAATGCTTCGCCCCTACCCCCATTATTTACCCCAAAACAACCGTGAGACTTCCCAAACAATCTGCTCCCGTCAAACGACCCCATTTCATTCATCCCCATGAATGCGTCGATATTATTCATGGAGATGGCGAAGACTTGGTATCTATCTTAGTTAAGTTAGTTCATGGAGCGAACTACAACGATCCGGCTCAGTTTCAATACCCTCACTATGGCTATCTGAAAATGTCCTCTTTTGGCGGTTTTCGTTATTAGTATCGACTTCTAAAACCTAGTAAAAAACACTGGAGGAAATCAAACAATGGCTAGTAAACCTAAAGGTGCGCCAGAATCAACACCCGCTGCTGCGAATGTTGACCAACCAACCACGGAAAAACCCAAGATTGAGCAACCAGAAACAACTCAACCTAAAGCTAAATACGTTCCCGCCACTGGTTTAGAAGATTACGGACGCTGGAAAACCATGTTCAAAGATCGCAAGGCGAATCCCAATGATCCGCCGTTTCGTCGGGGTCGAATTTGGTGTTAAACACTTTCCATTAATCTTCAGGTTCTATCCCCAAGGCCCTTAACTGTTCCGCTAGGCGATCGGCTCGTTGTCGTTCCTGTTCGGCTCGTTGTCGTTCCTGTTGAGTAGATTCCTGGGAAGTTAACAACAAGTTACCTTCCCCATCCCACCAGCGAAGCCAGGGAAAGGATTGATTTTGGTATTCCCCCTGCCAAATTCCTAACTCTACCTTTAAAGGAACAATGGTATAATGACCGCGCTGATTAGGAGTCATTTTTTGGTAACGACCATTAACTAACTGGTACATCTCGATCTGGGCCTTGTTAACTTCATAAATTCCATAAAAAGGAATTTGAATCGCTCGCTCATAGATCCAAAATTTACCCTTAACAGGCGTTTTATCCCGTTCTTCTTCACCATTACCTGAGACAAATTCTAAGGCAATGACCGGTTCAATGGTTTCTTTCCACATCACAAAAGAACGCCGGACTTGACCATCAATAGTCGTGGGGACATGGGGAACATAAAACCAATCGGGAGCAACAGCACCTTTTTCTAGGGATTCTGGATGCTCTGGCAATCGCCAATAAATCCCACAATCTCGACCCAGACAGTAATTACCGTCAGGATGTAATTGTTCTAAAAGGGGTGTAATAGTATCCGTTAAAAGGTCTGCTTGGGGAGGCTCTTGATAGTTTTTCACAAAACTTCCATCTTTATCAGGGAGTTGGGTGTGGTCGGGTAAAGGGGAATCGCAATAAACCGTGGTCGAAGGTTCCTGAATTGTGGTTGCGGGTTGTGCCGTTGGGGTGATTGCACTCATCTTTAATTCCCCTATTTTTGTTATCTAGCTTTTATTCTATAACTGTTCTTGAAAACCTGCAAAAACTATGCCTGATCTCAATGCTATCCCCGGAATGACTGCTCTTCGCTCCCATACCAAAGGCGATCCCCGCATCAAAATCGCCGTTCTTGATGGACCGATTGACTTAGATCGCGCCTGTTTTCAAGGAGCAAATATTACCCGACTTGATCCCTATTGGTCCGAAGAATTTTCCATCGATCCCCAACACTTACAAGCCTTTTTAGATATAGAAAAAAGTGACAAAAGTGATGAAGAAAAAGAGTATCTGTTCAAAGAAGCTATCCCTGATGAAAACATCCTCCACAGTTTGCATTTGCGCTTCCATGCTAACCATATTATCAGCACCATTTGTGGCCAGCCAGATTCACCCGTAGAAGGGATTGCTCCTCAGGCTACTGTAATTAATATTCCCATCGCCTATAGCAACGAAGATTTTATTAATCCTCTCAATCTTTCTCGCGCAATTAGTACCGCTATTGAACAGGGAGTTAATATTATCCATTGTGCCGCTTGTCACCCAACTCAAAGCGGATTAGCGCACGAATTTATTGATAAAGCAATTCGTCAAGCTCAAGCTAATAATATCCTGGTGATTGCCCCCGGAGGTAATGATAAAGGAGAGTGTTGGTGCGTTCCTGCGGTATTAGAAAATGTCCTGACAGTAGGAGCAATGAAAGATACAGGTGAGCCATTTAAATTTAGTAATTTTGGCGGTAAATATGCAACGCAAGGGATTCTCGCTCCAGGAGAGAATATTTTAGGCGCTCAACCCGGAACCGATGACCCCATCCGCAAAAAAGGGACTAGCTGCGCCGCTCCCATTGTGACAGGAACAGCCGCTTTATTAATGAGTTTGCAATTAGAACAGGGGTTATCTCCCGACGCAGAAGCAGTAAGAGCCGCCTTAATTAATAGTGCCATCCCTTGCGATCCTAAGGAAGTAGAAGAACCGGAACGCTGTTTATTAGGAAAAATCAATATTGCGGGTGCTTATGAACTGCTGACGGGAGAGAAATTACAAACTGTTGAAGCGGATAACAATTCGTCGAATAATATCATAGAATCGGCGGTAATTCCGATGACAGTGACCACCTCGGTTATCCCATCCAATACAACCGAGATGGCGACTCAGGGAACAATTGTAACCACCCCAACAGCAGCGACACTAGAACCGGTGATCGCTCCTAGCAATGCTTCAGAAAATGTTTCCTCAACCGGATTAATACAAAATAATCAAACAAATAAAAATATTGTCTTTAATAGTGTCGTTCCTAGTCAACGTTCAAACCTCGTTTATGTGTTAGGAACTTTAGGCTATGATTTCGGCACAGAAGCGCGTCGGGATACCTTTAAACAGTTAATGCCAACCATCACGATCGATAATCTTGAATTACCATCCAATCCCTACGATGCGCGGCAAATGGTAGATTATTTAGAAAGTAATTTATCAGAAACTAAGTCTTTAATTTGGACAGTCAATTTAGAACTAACTCCCATCTATGCAATTAAACCAGTGGGAGCCTTCGCCGCTGAGATTTATCAAGTCATGCAATATATGTTAGCGGGTCAAATATTGCCAGAAGCAGACGAAGATTATATTGAAAGGGTGAGTATCCCCGGTCTTCTTACTGAGGAAACCGTGAGACTTTTTTCTGGTCAAATTGTTCCCGTCATTAAAGTTAATAGTCCGCGAGGAATGTATGGCTGGAAAGTTAATACTTTGATTGAATCAGCCATAGAAACTGTTCGCACGGAACATGAAATCGCCGATGAAGCGAGGATGCGGCGTTCTCTAACCAGTTTCTTAAATCGCATTTATTATGACTTACGCAACGTCGGACAAATCGCCCGGGATCGCGCTTTAAATTTTGCCGCTACTAACGCTTTTCAAGCGGTACAAACCTTCTCCCAGGCAGTAGCAATGGGAATGGAATTACACAGTATTGAAGTGGAAAAAAGCCCCTTCTGTCGCTATGGAAGTGAATGCTGGGATGTGAAATTAAAATTCTTCGATCCCGAAAATGGTCTGCGGGCCAAACGAGTTTTTCGCTTTACCATTGATGTTAGCGATCGCACCCCTGTAACTTTAGGTGAAGTGCGTTCTTGGGCTGTTTCTAAATAGCCTGAGTCTGCTAAGTAAGTAAGTAGTCATGCAAAATTAATTACCTGCCCGATCGAGCTAAAACCCTTACGGGGCAATGATCGTCATGTGTAAATAATTTTGCCTAGGTACTTAGTTATAATTAAATTGAAGATAGATTTTGCCTCTGATCCCCCCTGCCCCCCTTGATAAGGGGGGTGCCGATAGGCGGGGGGATCCCCCCTGCCCCCCTTGATAAGGGGGGGATCTGACAACTTTTAACACCTACCTACTTAAGTACCTAAGCAAAATTGATTAACCAATAAGGCCAGGGTTAACTTTTCAAAATTGCACCAAATGTACTTAGCAAAAATGTCGATCAAATTCAATTATAATTAACTTCTTATTCAAAATTTTAGTTAATTATGCGTTACAAACTTTTAGGTAATAGTGGTCTGCGGGTTTCCGAACTATGTCTAGGAACGATGACATTCGGGGAAGATTGGGGTTGGGGGTCGGATAAAGAGGAAAGTCGGGCGGTTTTTCAGGCTTTTGCGGAAGCGGGCGGCAATTTTCTCGATACTGCTAATATCTACACTAACGGAACCAGTGAAACATTAGTGGGGGAATTTGTCAAGGGCGATCGAGAAAAATGGGTAATCGCCACGAAATATTCTCTCAACACGCACCCCGGCGATGTTAATGCCTGCGGAAATCATCGAAAAAACCTCTTTCAGGCGGTAGAAGCTAGTTTAAAGCGTTTAGGTACTGATTACATCGATTTACTCTGGCTTCATATTTGGGACTCTCTCACTCCTATCGAGGAAGTGATGCGTGCTTTCGATGATTTGGTCAGGATGGGAAAAGTGCTTTATATCGGCATTTCTGACAGTCCTGCTTGGATTGTCTCCCAAGCAAACACCCTGGCCACCCTGCGGGGATGGACACCCTTTATCGGACTACAAATAGAATATTCTCTCAAGGAACGCACCCCCGAACGGGAATTATTGCCCATGGCCAAAGCATTCAATGTCGGGGTGACAGCTTGGAGTCCCCTGGGAGGAGGAGTTTTAACGGGAAAATATAATCAACCCAACCCCGTCGATGGACGTTTAAGCATGACCGACCAACCTTTTCAAATTTTTGATCGCGATTTAAAAATTGCCGAGACTGTCCTAGAGATAGCCAGAGAAATTGAGAAATCACCGGCACAAGTGGCATTAAATTGGCTAAGAAATCGGCCTAACGCCGTAATTCCTATCATTGGCGCTCGAAAATTGTCCCAATTGCAGGATAATTTAGCCTGTGTGGACTTTAACCTAACTGGGGAACATCTGCAACGACTCGATAATATCAGCGCCATTTCTCTTGGTTTTCCCCACGAACTTTTAGCCAGTCAATTTGTTCGCGATATCCTATTAGGAGGAGTAGCGGCACAATTGGATCGATGATGGAAGTTTTTGTTTATGGAACACTGAAACCTAGGGAGAGTAACTATTCTGCCTACTGTGCGGGAAAAGTGATCAACTCTAAAACCGCCTACACAAAGGGGCATTTATACCATCTTACCGCCCTCGGTTATCCCGGACTGACCGAGGGGGATGGCTGGGTGAAAGGAATTTTATTGACTTTTAACGCAGATTATGATATTGGGCTTTTGGATGGTTTGGAAGATTATCAACCCGGCAGAGCTGCAGAAGAAAACGAGTATCAGCGTCGCAGAATTCCTATTTATAATCTAGAGCGAGAATTAATCGGCGAAGCTTGGGGATATATGATGACACCGGCAAAAATAGCTCTCCATGGCGGTGTTTGGCTGCCTTCCGGTTGGTGGACCAGTAGCGATCGAAAATAGGGATGAGGGGTCTGATTCTGTTAAGATATACAAATTAAAAGCTTAATCGTGAAAAACTTATGTATTTACTCCTAGAAGTGGCCAGTGGCAAATTCCCCGTTTATTTTGTGGCAGTTTATGTGGTCGGTTTTCTCGCTGCTGTCACCATCGGTTCGATCGCTTGGTACAATTCTAAACGCCCGGTCGGTTGGGAAGATGCCCAAAGACCCGATATTATCCCCGAAGTGAAGACAGGGGTAGATTCTGATTCTCAATCCTAGAAAAAGGCAGTGATCAGTTATTTTAACCGTCAGCTTTTTTCTCCCTTCTCAGCAATCAGGTTGGTCGCGGGGGCTAAAGACCTTACTAGGTGCTGATTTCAGGCATTTCAGCCTTATTGGCTGCCTAAACGTTTCCCAGCGAACAGAAACACGATCGATCAACCAAGGTCGATCGCAAATCGCTATGATAGAATATCGGGTCTTTAATTTCCGTCCCCTCCTCCTCTTATGAAACTGCCTGTCGTCGCTATCATCGCTAGGATATTTAGTTGACAAGAGGCTCCGAATACGATAGTATTCAACCATGAAACAACAAATTATCGACTTATTTTCTGGTGCGGGCGGATTGACCACGGGATTTCATTTAGCCGGGTTTGAATCTATCTGTGCAATTGATGTAAATGCGAAAGCATTAGCAACCTATCAACATAATTATCCTAAAACACGCACTTTTCAGGAAGACATCCGCAAAGTTAATCCATCAGAACTGCGCTTATACTTAGGTTTACAAAGAGAAGAATTAACCGCCCTTATCGGGGGTCCACCCTGTCAAGGATTTTCACGAAATATCCCAGCTGGGTATCGCTATCTTAATGATTCTCGCAATCATTTATATAAGTCTTTCTTAGGATTTGTTCAAGAGTTTCGTCCTCTTCATGTAGTCATGGAAAATGTTCCTGAAATTTTGAAAGCTTATGGCGGTATCATCAGAGATGAAATTGTAGCACATTTAGAATCTTGGGGTTATCAAGTAGTTACTACTTCCCTAAACGCCGCTTATTATGGAGTGCCACAAACTCGCTCAAGAGCCTTTTTTTTAGCTAGTCTAGAGCGTTTACCATCCCTTCCCCAAGCAACTCATTCTGGTGATATCAGAAGTGATTATAAAGCTGTAAAATCTTGGACACAGCTTACTTTACTAGAACCAAATATTGCCCCAGTTACTACTGTTAAAGATGCCATTAGTGATTTACCTACTTTAGAAGCAGGACAAGCTTATGATCACGAAATTTATACTAGGGAACCCGAGACCATATATCAACAGAAGATGCGTGAGCAAAGTCAAAAAATTGTTAATCATATTGCCCGTCCTTTAACACCAATTCAAATGTCAAGAGTGCAAATTCTGGCGGAAGGACAAGATGCGAGAGATTTACCTGCTGAATTAGCACCGAAAAAACACTATAGCGGGGCCTATGGTCGACTTTCTTGGGATAAACCAGCAAGAACAATTACAAGGTGGTTTTTTCATCCCGGTTCTGGCAGATTTTTTCATCCGACCCAGAATCGGACAATCACAATTCGTGAAGCAGCAAGATTACATTCTTATCCCGATCATTTTCACTTTTTAGGGACTTATACTGATATGGCCTCTCAAATTGGAGAATCTGTGCCACCACTGTTAGGCAAAGTGGTAGCAGACTCTATGGGACAAAATCTTGAGTATTAGTTTGGGTTTGTAGCGCTGCAAAAATTGTCTCCACATATCGATCTATTGTCAGACGAGTTCTCTCAATTCTCAGACGAATAGCGGCAGCGGGGATTGTTCTGCTTCTAAACAACTGTTTCTGATTTTTGTACCAAACTAACTGAGTTTTGCCAGCGATGCTTCGCCAATTCAAAAATGAAACGCATCAACCTCAAGAGTTGACAAAGAAAGGCTCATCAGGTACTGTCTGATCATTAACAAAAACAAATCAGACCCAAAAACGAAGCCCCCAACATCTT
>NZ_SFBV01000002.1:0-18457 GCF_007095585.1 Microcystis sp. M_OC_Ca_00000000_C217Col | reverse complement strand
GTCAGTCTGTAGAGCGACCATAAGACCAGAACAGAGTAAATCTGTTAAGGCAGGTGCGAAAAATCCTTCGGGAAAGAAGCAGAAACCTAAATCGTGAGGTTTGGGAATCACCGTCCGTTCACGGCGGTGAGGATGTCAAGACCGTAATTCTGACTTTAGTAAACTATCCATAGTTATTTTAGTACAAGTATAAGCTTTGGGAAAAAAGCAATCTTATCGGTCATGGTAGTTTTGCCTGTCTCTGGGAATCAACTCGGACTGGGTGAAGAAACAAAGGAAAATGGAAATTTTGCCGATCTAGGGCTGGCCTTTGCTATAAGTGAGCTATATAGCGCCTCCTTGGCTAGTGAGGAAATTCTCAAACGCTAAAGCTGAGAGCTTACCGAAAAATTGGGTTTAAAGTTCCCCGCCCGACCTGGCGGCTTTTTCTTCTCAATAGTTACTTATCAACCACCTCTTGTGATAAAATCAAGACATGATAGTTAGAGAAGCCAAGCTACTAAACGCCACTAAAGAGCAATACCAAGCTCTGGATGAAGCCATCCGTACCGCCCAATTTATTCGTAACAAAGCGGTTAGATACTGGATGGATAATTCGGGGGTAGGAAGAAATGATTTATATGCACTGTGCAAAGTCCTTGCTCAAGAGTTCTCTTTTGCCAAAAAGTTAAACTCTGCCGCTCGTCAAGCCAGTGCAGAAAGAGCTTGGGCTTCTATTTCTAACTTCTATACTCGTTGTCGAAAAGGAGAAAAGAAAAAAGGCTATCCAAAATTCAAAAAGCATTGTCGCTCTGTTGAGTATAAGGTTTCGGGATGGAAACTCTCAGAGGATTGTATGTATATTACTTTCACTGACGGTTTTAATGCCGGTGCTTTTTCTCTTTATTGCGACAAGGAAACAAGAGAAGACCTCTTTCGACTAAAGATTAATCGTGTTCGTGTTGTACGCCGAGCCGACGGGTATTATGCCCAATTTTGCTTTGATGCTGACCGCAAAGAGCAGGGAAACTATACAGGCAATGTTATCGGTCTTGACCTGGGATTGCAATATTTTTACAAAGACCAAAACGACAATGCTGTAGTTTATCCTAAGTATTTGCGAAAAGCAGAAAAAAGGCTAAAACGTCAACAAAAACGATTAAGTAAAAAGTATAGGAAAGGGGCAAAACCTCAATCCAAGAGCTACCATCGAACCAGAAAAAGACTGGGTAAACTCCACCTGAAAGTTCAACGCCAGCGGAAAGATTGGGCGATTAAGTTAGCCCGAAACGTAGTGGCATCTAACGATGTTGTGGTGTATGAGGCTTTAAAAGTGTCGAATCTGGTCAAGAATCATAACTTGGCTAAGTCTATTACTGATGCAGGTTGGTATCAATTCACTCAATGGCTAGACTACTATGGCCAAATTTGGGATAAAGCAATAGTTGCGGTTGCACCCAACTATACTTCCCAAGATTGCTCTAATTGTGGTCATCGGGTGAAAAAGTCACTAAGCACTAGAACTCACTCTTGTCCTCACTGTGGAATTAAAATCTGTCGTGATACAAATGCGGCTTTAAATATTCTTAAAAGAGGAATGGAAGTTCTCGGGATGGAATGGCAAAACAGTACCCAAGGGCATTGGGAATCTGGGTCGGAAGACCGAAAGCATGGGGAGAAAACCGCCTCTACTATTGAAGGGAAACCAGAGATAACAAGTGGATTTCTTTGAACTATGAATAAGAATCCCCCGTCGTTCATGCGGGGGAGTATGTCAACGCTATAACTAAGCACACGAATCACCCAGACAGAGAAAATATCATGCGTATCGCTCACGATGTCACCGAATTGGTTGGCCGCACACCTTTAGTACAATTGAATCGGATTCCCCAAGCGGAGGGCTGTCTTGGCCGAATTGTGATGAAATTAGAAGGGATGAATCCCGCTGCTTCCGTCAAAGACCGCATTGGCACTCACATGATTAATAGTGCCGAAAAAGCGGGTTTAATCAATCCAGAAACCACGGTTTTAGTGGAACCCACTTCTGGCAATACGGGAATTGCCCTAGCGATGACTGCGGCAGCTAAGGGTTATCGCTTAATTTTAACTATGCCGGAAACGATGAGTTTAGAGCGCCGGGCGATGTTAAAAGCCTACGGTGCTACCCTAGAACTTACCCCCGGTTCCCAAGGTATGAAAGGGGCAATTTTACGCGCGCAGCAAATTGTCGATAGTATCCCCGGCGCTTATATGTTGCAACAATTTCGCAACCCTTCTAACCCAGAAATTCACCGTCTCACCACTGCTGAGGAAATTTGGCAAGATACGGAGGGACAGGTAGATTTTATTGTTGCGGGTGTGGGTACTGGAGGCACGATTACGGGAGTCGCTGAATTGATTAAATCTCGTAAACCTAGTTTTCAAGTAGTCGCGGTGGAACCTTTCAATAGTCCGGTGATTTCTGGGGGTAATCCCGGTCCCCATAAAATTCAAGGTATCGGTGCGGGTTTTATTCCGGAAGTTTTACGCACAGATCTGATTGATGAGGTAATTACTGTCAGTGATGAGGAAGCTTTTCAATTTGGTCGTCGTCTGGCAAAAGAAGAGGGTTTACTTTCGGGGATTTCTTCCGGTGCCAATCTTTGCGCCGCGATTCAACTGGCCCAACGACCGGAAAATGAGGGTAAATTAATTGTGGTGATTCAGCCTAGTTTTGGGGAACGTTATCTGAGTACCCTGATGTTCCAAAATATCGAGGAGCGCGAGTTAACTTTGGTGTAAAAAAAATATCCTCTTCAGCCTCTAGCCGTCATCTTCATGGTGGGGTAGGATTCAGTTATCAGTTATCAGTTATCTGTTATCAGATGTGAGTTTTCAGTTCACTGTTCACTGATTACTGATTACTGTTCACTGATTTGAGGAGGGATTTTTTCACCTGTAGGGGTATTTGTAAAGGTTGCGGTTTGATTGCCTCTTTGCCAGAAAAATTATCCAATAAAGCCGATCGCACTTGCGTGTCGGTTTCTCGCGAGAGAAGATAACGGAAGTATTCTTGGCATTGTTCTCGACGACTGGGGGAAAGTTCCATTTCACTTAAACGTCGGACGGCCATTAAGCGCATTAAGGGATCATTGACTGTTAATTTTTCTAACCAGCGATCGAAGTTTTTTGACTCATTTTGACCGCGATGGTCGAGAAAATGCCATCCTAGCAGGATTAAAGTCAAAACCGTGCCAAATCCTTGCAAAATTGAGGCCAGGGCCAACCAGCGATTTTCGGCATAGGTCCAAATTGCCACAGCGAGATAGGTGGCTAAACTGCCCAAACCGCCACAGACTACCGCTAAAGTTAACTTACCGCTATCGGCACTGAAAAAAGCACGCCCCCACAGCCACAGCGATGGCCAGTTTTGCCCCTGGAGATGGTAAACTCCAATCATTGCCCCCACTCCGGTTAAAGTGGCCAGAACTAACTGCCAATTCCACGCCCAGAGGATCAAAAAACTAGCACAAGCTGCCGCCCATGTCAAGAATTGACGGGTTTTTTTTGCAGCGAGAGTTCTCATGACTCGACGCTGCAGAGCGGGGGAAAAATAGGGAGGAAGACGGAATACTGAAGACACGGGAAGTTTTTCACTGAGGGTTTGATGATCACTATAGCCTGTTCTCAGGCAGACAGATCATTTTTCTCGGTAAAAATCCTCGTGGCAAAAGAGGGAAGTGTTAGGGTGGTCCAAAATTGCGATCGAGAATCGGCTAAAGTTCAGTTTGGCGAGCTTAGGTGTTAAGATGGTTTGCAATCAAACTCAACTTTTTTTATTAATAAATAGCTCAACAATATTCTGTAAACTTATATACAGAAACCTAAAGAAATGTATTAATTTGCAGTCCTTAGGGCAGTAAATTCTGATAGACGATCTAAAGTAGTAAGTATAAATACCGCATCTAATTTTACCTAGTCACGCCAGCTATCTAACTCATCTATTTCACTTCCGAACAGAGTTAGAACTTCCTTTATCTTGGTTGAGTCTTGCGGAAATTTTACCTTAAGGAAAATCTCGATAATTTTGAGTCATGATTCACTAGAATCCTCAAATATTCCGTAAACTGGCGACTTTTAAGAAACCTAGGAGGTTCATCGCTATGAAAAGCCGTCTTATTGTTTGTTGTGATGGAACTTGGCAAGATTTAGGACAAGGTTATCCTACCAATGTTGTCAAAATGGTGCAGGCTATCACGCCACTTGATGATACTAAGGGCAACCCCATCCGTCAAATCATCTATTATGACGAAGGCATTGGGACAAAACAAACTAATGCCGAGGTGACTGATATTTTAATTAAAATTGGTGGAGGTGCTTTAGGCATTGGCATGGATCATAAGATTGAGGATGCCTATCGTTTTCTGTGCTTAAACTATCAACCTGAAGATGAAATTTATCTCTTTGGGTTTAGTCGGGGAGCTTACACTGTACGCTGTTTAGCCGGGTTAATTTATAATTGTGGTTTGTTGTATCGGGAATTTATCCGACAAATCCCCAAAGCCTACGAAATTTACCGAGAAAAACAAGACCCAAATAACGCACCTAACGGTAAAAATGCCATTGATTTCCGTAATCAGTATGGACGACGGGTTCCCATTAAAGCCTTATGCTGTTGGGATACGGTTGCTTCTTTAGGTATCCCCGATATCGTTCATTCTCTGCATTTAGATGAAAAGTTCAACGAACGTTATCACTTTTATGATTCGACCATCAATCCCACAATTGAAAAGGCGTTTCATGCAGTTGCCATTGATGAAATTCGTAAAGTCTTTGATGTAACGCTAATGCGTCCCCATTCTACCCACATCAGACAACAAAAAGAACAAGTGGTTCAAGTTTGGTTTCCGGGGGGTCATGGTTGCGTTGGTGGAGGTTCTCAGGAAGAATCTGGCCTATCCGATGGAGCTTTATTGTGGATGATGGAACAAGTCGAAGCCTTGGGTTTGACCTTAGATAAAAGTTATATTCAACATGGAGTTCATCCCAATTGTAGTGCGTATTTTGATAATACGTCAAAATGGCCATTTAATGTAGCGGGAACAGCACCTCGCCAATTTGAAGGGGATGTTAGCAATTTGCATGAAAGTGTTAAAAATCGCTGGACAGACCTGAATGTTAATCCCCCTTATAAACCCGCTATTCCCGAAATTCAAATGATCCTTGAGAAAGAGCTTGGCACTTTCAGAAAGAAAGAAATAGTCTCTGTTTAGCACTTCTCTCCCTCAAAAATGTCGCCTACACTTTACCTACATAAACACTCATAATCTGAACTAATTAGGAGGATTTACCATGAAAGTATCACAGAACTGTATTGATCTGATCAAAAAGTGGGAAGGTTGCAAGCTTACCGCTTATAAATGTCCTGCTGGCGTTTGGACAATTGGGATTGGAACAACTTGTTATCCTGATGGACGACGTGTTCGGGAAGGGGATAAGATTACTGATCAACAGGCGGAAGGCTTCCTTGTCAATGAATGTGAGGAAAAAGCCAAAGCTGTAGATGAATTAGTAAATGTTGATCTTCATCAAAATCAGTTTGACGCTTTAGTTTCCTTTGCTTATAACGTAGGCATCGGAGCTTTTAAAGAAAGTACCTTACGACGTAAACTGAATGAGAAGGATTATGAGGGGGCTGCCAATGAATTTAAACGTTGGAATAAAGCAACAGTTAACGGAGTACAAGTTGTGCTTGAGGGGTTAACCAATCGCCGTAAAGATGAGGAAGCTTTATTCCGTAAAAATGATAGTTTTGGAACTCCTATTGAGCTTGAAGTCTCTCCTGAACATTCTGTAACTTGGTTGAAAGGATATTTAGATGGGGGAAATACAGTAGTTGTTGCCTACAATGATCAACAAGTGGTAGAGGTTGTTAAACTAGAAACCCATCTTAAAGATGATTTGATCGATCTGTTGCAACAATATCCCAATGCTCGGAATTTTCATCTTGCCGAACCGGGGAGTCCTATTCCGCAAGCTACACAAATTGTATTCGCAGGTCGTAATCAGACACTTTCTCTAGTGGAAAATCCACCTCAATTAAATCGAGGACTGTTACTGAAAGGCATGAGTGATGAAGATGCCCCCGGTTATGACATCCGAGAAATGCAGGAACGCTTAAAAGATTTAGGCTATTACCAGAAAGAATTGGATGGTATCTTTGGCAGTGGCACGGATGAGGCGGTCAGAAAATTCCAAGCTGACGTTTTTGGTCACTCCGAAGCAGATGGGAAAGTCGGACCAAAAACTTGGGCTAAATTGTGGGGAGAAGAAACAACACCCACACCTACTCCTCAACCTGCTGAAGGAACTTATCTCCGACTGACTAAAACTAACCAGAAAGACGGTGATGGTTTATATATTCTCATTTTGGAATATATCAAGAATGGACAGGTAAAAGATCATCTTAAAGTTTGCTCTGGACAACGGAGTAAACAACTATTCCGTACAGGTCCTCAAAGTGTATCGGGTTCCATGGAACCGCTGCCTGAAGGTAAATGGTACATTAATGACATTCTCTGGGCAGGTGGCAAAGATAAATATGGACCGACTGTTTTTAGTAATGGTCTGGGTCCAGTTACTACCCCTATCAAATATGTCGGACCGAATTCCACACGGCGAAGTGCTATTGAAATCCATATTGATTGGAATGGAAAATATTGTCATGGTCCCTGTCCAGGAACGGCAGGTTGCCTTGGTATCTACGATATTGCTGACTACAAGAAATTAGTTAGTTGGCTACGAGATACTAATCCCCATGATCTATATGTGGATTGGGGTCTAGGAACTTGTCCTCAACCTCAAGAATAACTCACTCAAGGGTGATCATAATGATCTTTCATAGTGATCACCCTACTCTTTTTTGATTCGGTGATTTACTCACGAACAATGTACAAACTTTTACTGGCATCAGCCTTACAACAGGTAATGCAAAACACAAATCTCCCTATAAACATAGACTCAAAACTAATCTGGAACGATACAGGAATTAATCTTGTCGCTGGACAAGAATATCATTTTCAAGCAACAGGTCAATGGACAGACTGGACAATTACCTCTAATGCTGATGGTTATGAAAGTCCTAATTTCTTGCTGAAACTATGTGAAGGACTACGACGAATGCCTAATTCAGCTTGGTTTTCACTGATTGGTTCAATTGATAAAGATCAAGATAGTTTGTTCCTCATCGGCGCAAATAAACAGTTTATAGCCCCAAAAACAGGACGGCTTTACTGCTTTGCTAACGATGTGATCATCGCCTATGGCAATAATCGAGATAGCATCCAACTCACTGTAACTTCCTTAACTTGACAAAGGGAAAATATCCTATTTGTGAACCGTCTGCTTTTGTTAAAGTAACCTGTCCAGAATCAGGCAAAAAAGGAGCAAAAATGATGACTACTCAAAAACTGAAAGCTCTAGTCAATACTGTTATCAAACAATCTACCCTAGATAGCAGTCAGATTACTGATCTTACTCAAAAATTTTCCTTGACAGCAGGAGATAAAATTGAGATTAATAATTACAAATCTGCGGACAATAATCACTGGGAATTAGAATTAACAACCCCTGTTAATGAGATGGCGAAATGGTTCGCTTATATGCCCCATGTCGAAATTAAAAGTAATGACCCTGTGGCCAAGATATTACAAGATATTAAGCAGTCTCAATTTAAGGTGTATCATCGACCAACAGAACAAGATGGAGATGGAGTGGGGATTCCCCCTAATGGACAAGACAACCGTTCAGAAAGAATTTGTCCTGTGTACGTTCTTAGTCCGAGAAGACAAACAGATTCTTTAGTTAGACAAATGATTACACTGCTTCGGGTCAAGGATACAGCGTTCATTATTGCAGAACGATTGCTACAATATCCCGAAGATTATCTCCCCACTATTTCTCAATTTGAAAAAGCGGTCATCGTCCAATCTTTTGTTGGTGTCGGTCCTCCTCAACCGGATGCAACTCCTTATCCAGATTGGGCAAAAAAAAGACACGACAAAGAGTTGTGGAGACTCGAACAATCTATCCGTCTATTACAGTCGATGAATCGAAAAATCTCAGCGGTGGTTTGTGCGATGGGAGATTCTCAAAAACATTCATCCAAAGATGTGCGAGAAACAATGCAAACAAGATTATACAATCTTCTGGATAAGTATAATCTCTCGGCTCTCAAACAGCCAATTACTTGGGGAGCAGATGAATTAGTAGCAATGGGAATCGCTCAAACTCTTCCTAAAACTAAAGTGCGTGTCCGCATCTCTAATAAGGAGACTGAAATGTGGTACGACGGGAGACGACCACCACGAGAACTTGTGACTGAAAAATTACCAGCAGTTGGGTTAGAAGAATCAGAAACTGACTGGGATTTCGAGGTCGCTATCCTAACTCGTCGTCAAAATGGTAGTATTGATGATTATCAGAAAGACGACCAGAAACAAGCCCAGTTAGATGAGCAATTTCTGGCTCAATATAAGAACTATTCTTCCGAGCAGCGCGCTAAATTAGTTATCATTGATGGCCGACTTTTTAATGGGGCTTGGAATGCCACTTCTGTGTTACCTTATGATGATTTATTGGCCTTCGGTAGTTGGGGAACATTTGGCAATTGTGTTGGCTCAACTTTGTCGGTGGCAAAAATTCTTTTCTACGCTAAAAATCCCGCCGCTCAAAGACAACTTTATTTAGAAGCCATTGCTCATGATGTTTTTGCTAATGGCTATAAAGAAGTTCAACGATCCGAAGAACCTAAAAGCTTCTGTAATCAGCTACAAAATCAAACAGGAATAACTTTCAATCATTACGACGGATATGATAATCCTGCTACGGTCAAAAAAGTCTTTGAGGTCTTAAATCGGCGCGTTAATGCCAGAATGCAAGAACATTTTGCAGGACTTCCCCTTGTTAATAACCGAGTCTTCCGAATTACCCCGCAATTTTGGCGCACTTTTGAGAGTGAAGTTCACATCTGGCCAAGATTACCAGAGGAAATTCATAAAGTTGGTATCTATCGTACCGATCTGGAAGCGATCGCTTTTAATCCTTCATTGGTCGATCAATTCGTCTAACAGTAAATTTTTCAACAATCCCATAGGAGAAATACCATGACTTCCCTACAAATTATCAATCCTACCAATCATGCTCGCTTTGAATGTCTAAAACCTGTTACTTTTACAGGCAAAGTAAATTCTGGAATAGTCACTGTAGAACTAAAAGCAGATGACAAATATCCCCTAGGCAATAATCAGGTTAAAGCAGACGGTTCTTGGTCGATTACTTATTCAGGATTCACGAATCCTGGTGATCGCAAAATTACCGCTATCGCTAACACTCAAACCAATCAAAATAAAGAAGAAACCAGCATTCTGATTCATGTGGAAGCTCCCTCAGATTATACTAAAACTATTTATGAGGGTTTAGTTTTAGATGACTTTAAAAAACTCGAACACACCCAGTCTCTGCCGACAGATCACAAGTTAAGTCAGGAAGAAGGATGCCGGTTATTTGAACAAGGAATCCTACCCATCCTCCAGTCCAAAACAACCTTTATGAAAGCAACGGAGGAAGGTCGAAACAAACTAAACGAATTAGTTGAACAAAACAAAGATCAATACGGTATTCATCATGCACCCTGTGCTTATTCTGTCTCCTGTGTGATGAAATATCTGGCTGAAAAGTTAGGATTAGCCACTGTCAAAGCACTTTTCCAAGACCCCTGTTTAATTGATAATGTTCAAGTTACAGGCGTTGAGACAAAACTGCGTCGTCTCGGTTTTCTCTACTTTTTGAAAGAAGATTACCTAGCACCTCGTGGGGCAATTGGAGCAAGAGCGCCTCGAAATAATCAGGATCAATCGTATCACATTTATTACATCACCAAAGATGGAGCAAAAAGGACTCAGTTTCCCAACCCAGAGAATGATTGGGATGATCAACAGGGCAAACACGAAAAGGGCATAAACGGGCCTAAATGGCAAATTAAAGACCTTCATGCTGAAAACCTCGATTTCTTCGATCATGTTTATATACAATGGGAGAATGGCTACACAGAAGGATTTTGGTTGCCACCGGGTATTTATCCTTTAAATCGTGGTTTCAATCTGTCGAATCTTTAGTTCCGTATTCTAACAATGCCCATGGGCCGACCGTTTAAAGTAAGTGGCACTTCGGTAATAGCTCAGTTTCTAATGGCAATTGGTCAGTCTCTTATCGTTTTACTGACAACGGCAAACGTCAAATTGAAGCGAGAGGATTTGATCAAGATAATCATTCTGTTGCTAGTGAAAAGATTACTTTAGAAATTGAAGCTTCTTCCATAAGCTGTGAACTAAGAACGAAACTCTTTGAAATTGGCGGTTATTCTGTTTGGCAAATTTCAGGACAAACCGCTTTTTTCTATCAATCAAAAATGAGTATTGATGCCGATGGTGCGCCGAATGCCTATCATCCCGACAATATTGGCTTAGATGATCTGAAAAATGCCGGTTATCCAAATACGTCTTGGTGGAAGAATATTCTTGTCCCTGACCCTCAAAATCCTAATCGAGCTTATGAGCAACGGGAGCATCTCATTTATGCAAGCGAGTAATTATACTTGTCCCTAAAACTGGTTTCTAGCAAGGCTTTCAAAATAGCTTGACATAAAACCTGATTTAGGGGTTACAAAGGTGAGCATGAGCAATGCCCACCTGAGTTTTTTTTAAGGAGTAATTACCATGAATAAAGTTGCTGTAATCACAGGTTTAGCCCTAGCATATTTTGGTGTTAATGTCAATAGTTTGCAAGGGGCAAATATCACCTACAATTTTCAAGGTGTCATAACTTATGGAAGTCTGACGGGAACTTATTCCAGTTCGGCTAGTTTCGATAATGCGGCGATTACAGGAGTGGATTTTGAATCTATCCCCTTGACCAATATTAGTTTTAATCTACTCTCCAATACCTTTAATCTCGCTTCGGCCGATGCCCCTCCCGTGGTCAATTATTTCGATGAGACTTTTATTGGCATCGATTATAGTGTCACCTCTACTAATGCTTTCTTTCCCATCGCTAATTTTGCCCTGACTAGCGGATTGTTTAACCTCAGTGAAGCGGCTTTTGCCTATACTCCTCGCTTGGGTATTGCGGGACAAGGTAGCCTAACTTTTAGCAAAGTTCCTGAACCTTCTATCGTTATCGGTTTAATCATTTTAGGAGGAATAGGTTTTGTCCTCCGCAAAAGGCCATAACTAATTTGAGACTTCCTTCGCTAAAAACGCCTACGTCTAAAGCTCTTGCTAAAGTAACTCAAGAATATATTTTGGTCTGTAATGAAGTTCCGGGGGAAGGCGATAAGTTGTCTATTTCGAGGTTCCCTATTTTAGCACGATGGTAAGTAGGGAGGCACAATTATTTGTAGGATGGGTTAGCGGTAGCGTAACATAATCAGGCGTTGGGTTTCATGCTTCAACCCAACCTACGTTCATCTTATATTTAATTCCACCCACCTACTTATTGCTACTCGATTTTATAGAGATAGGCTTCTGGGGTTTCAAGAAGGGAAGTCATCGGGCGATCGAGAGGGTGAGTTTTGACGAGGGTAAAAATTGGAAATAAATCGTTCATTTGGATAGCCATTTTAAATTTCGGCTGGATGTAATAACTACCCGATGGGCAGGCATTGGTGATCTTTAGCTCTCTTTTGGTCATAAAGGTATCGATATAATCGTACTGACCGCGCTCTTTTCTTTTGCGTTTCTTGGCTGGATCACAAAGGGTTGAACCAACGGGAATCTGATTGATAATTTCCACTGTATCGGCCACGGATAGGAGTCTTTCGGAACCGTATTTACTGGCAAGATAACGTTGATTGAAATAGAGATTAGTTGCGATAGAATAGCCGATGATAATTGCTAGAACTAGAGCGAGGATCCTGTCGAAAGTCTTAGTCAAGTTTAGATAGGCCAGACTAGCGATCGCCAAGAGGATAGGAGCAAACCAGAGTAAGATTTTACGATGGGAATAAAAATGCTCATCAGGATAATTAGAGGAAGCGTAGAGAAAAATTATCCAAGTGATCGCCAAAAAGCCGATAAGTGTTTTATTGCCTCGATATTTTTTGATGACTATGTATAGAGAAATGCCGAAAAAAATAGCAGAAACTACGACATTGAAAATCGATATATTGTCATTCAAAAAAAACACTTGATTACCCAGATAAACCGTTTCCCAAATCGCTTTAAATAGACGAGTGAACAGATTGCTCGATGGTTCACCGCTCGCCCCCTTCTCCGTGAGTGCTCTCACGATTCCCCTCGTATTAGCGAAATTCCGAACGATCTCACTGTGCCAATACATAAATAAGGCGAGATTTGCCGAGAGAATCGATAGAAAAGGCAAAAGACATTTACGAGTATTCTTGCGATTGCGATAAACAAACCATAGACAGGCAATAACACAAGTCACTGGGATAATTAACATCGTGGTGGTGTGTAAACTCACCAATATAGCGACGGTAATCCCGAAGAATATCCAAGCTATAGCCTGATAGAGCAGCGGCTTAGTCGTTTCCATCTGGAACCGATAGAGTAAAGCAAAAACGAGCAGGAAAAAGGGTATTGGGCTAGGGGCCCAGGAAAAATTATTAATGAAATAGTCCGCATAGATCGTGCTATACCAAAATCCTGCCAAACTGGACAGGAGAAGACGTTTATCTTGTTCTACATTTTCTAAAAGTTGATAAACAAAGTAGATTAAGAGGGGAATCGATAGAAAAGAAAATAGTCCATTGGTAAGGACTTGAAATTCGGGAGCGGTACCGAAAATTGTCAGAGGAAAGGCTAAATAAGTATAGAGGGGGGGGATTGTGAATCCATATTTTCCACCACCCCCCGGTGGTCCCAATTGAGGAAAGTTTCCCTTCCACATATCCATCGAAAGATAACCAAGGGTAATCTGATCGGGATCCGGTCCGATATCGAAGGTAACGTATTCAAAGATACTGACAATCCTGGTGAAAAAGGCAAAGGCGATCGCTAGAATCCCTAAAATCAGTGCCGTTACTCGGACTTTATTGATTGATTTCCCCATAAGTGTCGGTATTTTTATCCTAAAATTGTCTGGTAGCTTCGTGACCGTATACCCGAATATTTATCTTCACATGGTAGCACGAATTTCTAGTCCTACTCGGTCAGAATTATAGCGTTAAAGATGAAGTATAACCTGATTTAGCATTACTGGCCGACTCCCCAAAACGAAAACTTCGTACCTCACCATAAAGATAACTGCTATAGGATTTAAGAGCCTGTTTAGCAATAAACTGGGTACACTCGCTTAACAAAATTTTTTTTAGACAGATCTTGGACACAATCAGGAATCCCGTGTTAAACTGCCTCGATAAGATGATGTCACTCTCAAGACCCTTCACTATATAATCTAATGGTAATACAATCGGTCAGTTTAACAGTTAAGGACTATAAGTCTAACATTCCCGTGGCTATCTTGTGTGGTGGCAAAGGAACCCGACTGCGGGAAGAAACCGAATTTCGACCTAAACCGATGATTGCTGTCGGAAATCGGCCAATTATTTGGCATATCATGAAAACTTATGCCCATTATGGCTTAACTGACTTTATGCTCTGTCTAGGTTATAAAGGGGAAATAATCCGGGACTATTTCTTTAGCTATGATTGGAATCACAGTGATGTCCTCTTAGAGTTAGGCAATAAAAAAGTGACCAAACTCGATAGTGGACATGATGAGGAAGACTGGCGTATTTGGTTAGTTGATACGGGACAGGAAACCATGACCGGAGGCCGTCTTAAACGTCTCACCTCTTATATAGATCAAACTGGAAGTGATATCTTTTTAGCCACCTATGGGGATGGGGTTTGTGATGTGAATATTGCGGATCTGTTGGATTTCCATTACTCTCATGGTAAATTAGCCACCTTGACGGCGGTTCGTCCTCCTTCTCGCTTTGGCGAGTTAATCATTGAGGGTAATTTAGTCACTCAATTCCAAGAAAAGCCCCAAACATCTGAAGGATGGATTAATGGGGGCTATTTTGTCTTAAATCGCAAGGTTTTGGATTTAATTGAGGGAGATGCGACGACTTTTGAAGCACAGCCCCTCAGAACCCTGGCTGCTTTGGGAGAACTCGCCGTCTATAAGCATGAAGGGTTTTGGCAGTGCATGGATACTTATCGAGAAATGGAAATGCTCAATCACCTTTATGACACTGGACAAGCTAGATGGAAAATATGGTAAAGGAAACATTTTGGTCGGGCAAAAAGGTCTTTATTACTGGTCATACTGGCTTTAAGGGGTCTTGGCTGGCTTTTTGGTTACTCCATCTAGGGGCAGCGGTAAAAGGCCTCAGTTTAGCTCCCAATACTACCCCCGCTTTATTTGAGCAATTAGACTTAGCTCAAAACCTGAGTCATCATATAGGGGATATTCGAGAGGCTGAGTTAGTGGCTCGTTTAATCGCTTCATGGCAACCGGATGTAGTCTTTCATTTAGCGGCGCAACCCTTAGTGCGACTTTCTTATCTGGAGTCGGTGGCAACCTGGAACACAAATGTCATGGGGACTATTCACGTTTTAGAGGCCCTGAAAAGCCTGACTCATCCCTGTGCCGCCGTGTTTATTACTAGCGATAAGTGCTATGAGAATCGGGAATGGGTCTATGGTTATCGGGAAAATGACCCATTAGGGGGTTATGATCCCTATAGTTCTAGTAAGGCGGGGGCGGAATTAGCGATCGCATCTTGGCGAAATTCCTTCTTTAAAACCCCTCAAACCCCCATCGGTATTGCCAGCGCCAGGGCAGGAAATGTCATCGGTGGCGGAGATTGGTCCCTAGATCGGATTGTACCCGATGCGATGCGGGCCTTGATGAAGTCCGAAGCGATTCCGGTGCGGAACCCTCTAGCGACTCGCCCTTGGCAGCACGTTTTAGAGCCTTTAGGGGGCTATTTACGGTTAGCTGAGTCTATTTATGAGCAGTTGATGACGGCCAATTGGCAGCAAGACAGCCGGGGGTTATATGGGGCGTTTAATTTCGGTCCGTCTCTGACTTCTAATCGCCCGGTTAAAGAGTTAGTTGAGTCTATCCTACAACTTTGGCCGGGGACTTGGCTCGATCAAAGTGATCCGAATGCTGTTCATGAGGCTAAATTGCTTAATCTAGTCACGGATAAGGCTTTCCATACCCTAAAATGGCAACCCGTCTGGGATTTTGAGCGGACAGTTCAAGAAACCGTTCTTTGGTATCACCAAGCCAATCAAATTGCACCTAGCAATAATCAAGGGTTTCAAAACTTAACCCGATCACAGATCGAGCTATACCAGGCCGATGTCTTCAGTGAAAAAGTAGGTAGCTTTTGTGTTCCATAATATTTATCGCTACATTCCGGCGTTCCCCAAAACCAGAGACTTCGTACCTCACCATTAGGATAAATTCAACAAATATGACTAAAGTTTACTTCTACGCAACAAATGAAAGGGAGATGCGGTTATTTAATAGACAAGATCCCGACTCTTTCCTCGGTATTCATGATCATTTTTCAGGGGAAATTGCGACGAGTTATATCTATCTTAAAAAGGCGGGTTTAGATTGTGAAGTTATTAACACAATTCCTGAAGAAGGGATTGTGTTCGGGGATAAACAGAGTTTTGATAAAACCTTGCTAGAGATCAAAAAATATCTTGGTCGTGTTTACAAATATCCAGGAAATGCTATGTTAATTGCGATGAAAGCTGATTACCAGTTTTATCCACCTGCCCATATAAATATTGTTAATAATCCCGTGGATTTCCAGAAAAACCGTAATTCTATTTGGAATCCTTACTATCTTGTTTTTCCTTGGCCTCAGCCCGGATTGATCCCTCGATTGAAAGAGCGTGGCTGTCTAGTTGAAAATGTGGCTTATCTTGGTGATCAATCTCAATTAGCAGAAGAACTGAAATCAGATAAATGGCGTGATGCCCTATCTTCTCTAGGATGCAAGTGGTGGCCAATTCTTGAGCCTAAAAAGTGGAACGACTATAGTAATATAGATGTGGTTATTGCCGCTAGAAGTTTCGATGGCAACCCATACATCAACAAACCCGCTAATAAATTAATCAATTGTTGGCGAACTGGTGTTCCAGCCATCATGACTCCAGAGTCCTCAATCTTAGCAGAAAAGAAAAGCGACTTAGACTTTCTTTTGGTTAATTCTCTGGACGAAGCTATCTCAGCAGTTAGTAAGTTAAAGAGTAGTCCCGAACTTTATGCTAACATGGTCAGTAATGCCCGGGAAAGGGCTAAGGATTTTACTGTAGAAAAAGGTTGTGAAAGATTTATGAAATTTTTTGAGGAATTTGCGTTTCCTACCTATAATGAATGGATTAAATTAACGGAAAGTCAGAAAAAAACTCTTTTCTGGAGACGTTGTTCTAAATTGAAATTAGACAATTTTAAAGACAGAACTTGTGTGATAATTTTTGCTTATAGAATCGTGAAATATTTACTGGGAAAGACTTTTAGGACTATTTTGCTGAAGAAACTATCAGTATAGACCCCGTTTCCACACAGAAACCAGAAGAGCCAATAGTTTTATCGAGCGGTTTTTCTAACGAACATTATTGCATAAATCATGACACAACCTATCCATCGTCCAACTAATACATCTGAGCAAGAACAAGAACTGCGAGAGCAAGTCTTTCAAGCAGTACAAGAATATTATAAGCACAAATTTCAACCCCGGGCTTTTGTGGCGGGGCAGACCTATATTCCGGCATCGGGTAAGGTATTTGATGAGCAAGAATTAGTCAAATTAGTGGATTCTTCCCTAGATTTCTGGTTAACGACGGGCAGATATGCGGCGGAATTTGAGGAACGTTTTGCCCAGTGGATGGGGGTAAAACATTGTTTATTAGTCAATTCCGGCTCTTCGGCCAATTTAGTGGCCTTAAGTGCCTTAACTTCCCCTAAATTGGGGGAAAAACAACTTAAACCGGGGGATGAAGTCATTACCGTCGCCGCCGGTTTCCCGACCACAGTTAATCCCATCTTTCAAAATCAGCTAATTCCCGTCTTTTTAGACGTTAAATTACCCGGTTATGACCTCGACATCGAGCAACTGGAATCGGCCTTGTCAGAGAAGACTAAAGCGATTATGATCGCTCATACCCTGGGAAATCCCTTTAATTTAGAAGCGGTGATGGCTTTTGCCGAAAAACATGACCTCTGGGTAGTCGAGGATAACTGTGATGCGGTGGGAAGTCTCTATAAAGGGCAAAAAACCGGCACCTTTGGGCATTTAGCAACGGTTAGCTTTTATCCTGCCCATCACATGACTATGGGAGAAGGGGGCGCGGTTTTAACCAGTGATACCCGCTTGAAAAAGATTGTCGAGTCATTCCGTGACTGGGGGAGAGATTGTTGGTGTCCTCCGGGGGTAGATAATACCTGTAATAAGCGCTTCGGTTGGCAGTTAGGAGATTTGCCCTTTGGCTATGACCATAAGTACACCTATTCTCATGTGGGTTATAACCTAAAGATGACCGATATGCAAGCCGCCGTCGGGGTAGCGCAACTGGATAAATTGCCAGGATTTATCAAAAAGCGCCTGGAAAATTTCGACTTTTTGCATCAAAAGTTACAGGAGCTTCAAGATGTTTTAATTCTGCCTGAAGCCAGCCCCGATTCTGAACCGAGTTGGTTCGGGTTTCCGATTTTTGTCAAGGAAAATGCGCCTTTTAGCCGCAATGATTTAGTTAAGCATTTGGAGGAAAAACGCATCGGCACAAGGCTATTATTTGGAGGAAATTTGTTGCGACAACCTCTTTATAAGGGTTTAAATTATCGAGTTATTGGGGATTTAAGTAATGCCGATAAAATCATGAGTAGTGTTTTTTGGCTAGGCATTTATCCCGGATTAACGGAGGAAATGTTAGAATATGTTGTCTTGACGCTAAAAAGTTTCTGCCAAGGGTGATTAAGGGAAAACCGACTTTTTTTAAGTATTCTTGGCTTTTCTTAATGAAAAAGAGATAAACATGACACCATCTGCCATTGATTTACCGACAAAATCAAAGATAATCACCTGGGAAAAACTGCCCGATGATTTTATTCTACCTGACGAACCTGTGGACAATAACCTGCAACCTCTCTTAGCAGCAGCTTTACGCGAATCCCTAGAATTAGCAGGATTAATTCTAGAATCGATGCTAATTGCCTCTAATTTTGGCTTATGTGCTACCGTTAAAACTCAAACAGTTGTCAAAGCGCCTGACTGGGTTTATATTCCCTCAGTAAAACCGATTCCTAGCGGAAAAATTCGGCGCAGTTATACTCCCCATCTTGAAGGAGAAATTCCAGCTATTGTCCTAGAGTTTATCTCGGAAACCGAAGGGGGTGAATATTCCATCAACCCTCACTATCCCTATGGAAAATGGTATTTTTACGAGCA
>NZ_SFBV01000199.1:0-4217 GCF_007095585.1 Microcystis sp. M_OC_Ca_00000000_C217Col | reverse complement strand
CTAACACTTTCTGGTATAGTTCACTTATCATTTTCGTTATTTAGGTCATATATGGTAAATATGACTTATCTTTTTTGGGAGTCTGTGTCTGTATTCCATGCTACATAAGCTTTTCAGCTTGCTTGTCCCCCTGTCAGGCATGAAACCCAACGCCCGATTATGTTACGCTACCGCTAACCCATCCTACAAATAATTGTGCCTCCCTACTTACAGCTTTGTTTGTTGCCTGTTCTTTTATCGACCTAGACCCATATTAGATGCGCGGGCAACTTATTCAGACAGCATTGTTCCTGTTAACTTAAATTAACTTTGTTGGCAAAAGTGAATCGGAACAAGGGTTTTCCGCTAAGATGATAATGATTATTGTTCTAATTAAAGAGAGAAATCATGGTTCTACAGGTCTCTATTGCCTCCTCTCTCCTTAATTGCAGGAAAAGGAATTTTTCAGAATAGTTTTGTTAGTGGTGCCACTGGGGAGGAATATAGCAATCTACTGATGCAATCAGTGGCAACTATTAATAATTCCTCTGACTTGGGAGAACAAGCTCTTTTTAACAGTTCTGGGGGACGGTGGAATCGGTCTTTAGGTAATGCCAACCTATCCTTACAACTGTTAGAGATTAGTGATGGATTAACCGTAGCTAACTCTTTAGGACAGACAATTTTAGCTAATGCTGGCGATATCTATGCGATCGGGACTGGTGATAACTTCTCCTTTTTACCGAAGTTTCTTGCCTCTCGACCGGGAAAATATTCAGCCAGTTTTAAGCTGGTAGATCTTAGCCTTTCTTGGGGAGAGTCAGGAATTTTTAACCTAGATTTTCAAACAGTTCCCGAACCATCAACTCTGATCGCCTTAATACTGTTCGGGTCAGTTTTATTAACTCGATCGAGTAGTAAAAACTAAAACCAATCGGTTTTGGAGAGAGCAAAATTATCCCCAAAACCGCTCCAGATCGACATCGGCTTTGTTGAAATGGAAAACAGGAATTATTCCCTAAAAAACTGGCAACTTTTTTGACTATAATAACGACAAGATTATCAGTATAGTTTTAAACTATCCTAGGATAAGCCCTATCTCGATCGCAATATATATTTATGAAATTTAGTGAAATTGCCCAAAAATTAAGTCCTTTAGTACAATCCCAGAGTTTGACCGCCTATCCCGACAGAAATCCCCAAATTAAAGCCATAACTCCCATCGAAACCGCCCTAGTCGATACCATTAGCTATATCGAAGGGGGAAAATTTGCTGCCTTTGTCGCCAAAACTGACGCTACTGCCCTAATTCTGCCCCTGGATACCAATTTACAACAACAGGCCGACGAACGCGGCATCGCTTGGTTAGCTAGTGCCAATCCCCGACTTTTATTCGCCCACGCCATCAAATTATTCTATCAACCCTTTCAGCCCCAACCCTACATTCACGCCACCGCCGTGGTGCATCCATCGGCTAAAATCGGCCATAAAGTCGCCATCGGGGCCCATGCCGTGGTAGAAGCCAATGTCACCCTCGGTGATGGGGTGTGCATTCATCCTAACGCCGTTATTTACCCCGGAGTGCATATTGGTGATCGCACAATTCTCCACGCTAACTGTACCATCCATGAACGGGTACAAATCGGCAATGATTGCGTTATCCACAGTGGCGCTGTTATTGGTGCGGAGGGCTTCGGTTTTGTGCCAGTTCCCGAAGGCTGGTTTAAGATGGAACAATCGGGTATCGTGGTCTTAGAAGATGGGGTAGAAATTGGCTGTAATAGCACGGTTGATCGTCCGGCAGTGGGAGAAACCCGCATCGGTAGCCAGACTAAGATCGATAATCTCGTCCATATTGCCCATAATTGCCAAATTGGCCAAGCTTGCGCCCTAGCAGGACAGGTGGGCATGGCAGGAGGCGTAAAATTGGGCAATCGCGTTATTTTAGCAGGACAGGTGGGCATTGCCAATCAAGCCGTGATCGGGGACGGTGCGATCGCAACAGCCCAAACCGGCATTCACAACGATATCGGGGCAGGAGAAGTGGTTTCTGGCTCTCCCGCTATGCCGCATAAACTATTCCTCAAGGTAGCAGCCGCTTACAAGCGTTTACCCGAAATCTATCAAGCGGTTAAGCAATTAAAAAAATAGCCCTATTCAGGAGTCAGGAGACAGGAGTCAGGAGATTATTTTTATTTATTCTCCCTTCTCCCCACTTCCCCACTTCCCCACTTCCCCACTTCCCCACTTCCCCACTTCCCCACTTCCCCACTTCCCCACTTCCCCACTTCCCCATCTCCCCACTGACTGATAACTGATAACTGATAACTGATAACTGATAACTGATAACTGATAACTGATAACTGATAACTGATAACTGATAACTGATAACTGATAACTGATAACTGATAACTGATAACTGAATCAAAGTGACTCGCAAAAGCAAGGGCGCTATCGCCGCAGGACATCCAAAAACTGCCGAAGCTGGACAATTAATCTTAGAAATGGGCGGAAATGCCTTCGATGCGATAGTTGGCTCGATTTTAGCGGCTTTCGTGGTCGAATTCACCCTCGCTTCGGCGGGGGGCGGCGGTTTTTTACTAGCACATACCAAAGAAAAAGTCAATACCCTTTTTGATTTTTTTTGTCAAACTCCAAAATATAAAAAACCCTTGACAAATATCGACTTTTACCCAGTGGCGATCGATTTTGGTGGTGCTAGTCAAGATTTTCACATTGGCCGAGGTGCGGTCGCTACGACCGGGGCGTTACGGGGATTGGAAACAGTGCAGAAAAAACTGGGAAAATTGCCCTTTGCCGTGGTAGCGGAACCAGCGATCGAATATGCTCGTCAAGGCTACATTTTGAGCCAATATAACGGCTTTTGCCTGGGTTTACTCGCTTCGATCCTGCTCAAAGATAGAGAGGGTTTAAAAGTCTATGCCCCGCAAGGAAAACTCCTCCAAGCTGGCGATCGCTGTGTGATGAGGGATTTTGCCAACAGCTTAGAGGAATTAAGCAAAAAAGGCGTAAAAGACTTTTATGAGGGAGAAATCGCCCACCAAATTGCCAAGGATATGCAGGAGGGTGGTTATCTCACCCTAGAGGATTTAAATCATTACCAAGTCCTTGAGAGAAAACCCCTAAAAAGCCAATATCGAGGTTACGAAATCCTGACTAATCCGCCTCCTAGTTCTGGAGGAATTCTCCTGGCTTTTGCCCTAAAATTACTGGAAAGAGTCAATTTATCGGCTTTAGAGCATCTAGGAGCCAAACATCTGCAAATTTTAACCGAAGTGATGGCCTTAACCAATCAAGCTCGGGCCCAAGGCTACGATAATTTTATCCATCAGGAGGGAATCGAAGATAAGTTCCTCTCACCAGAATTTTTAGGCAAATATCCCAATAAATGGGGCAGTACCACCCATATTAGTGTTATCGATGGGGAAGGTAACGCCGCCAGTGCCACCTTTTCCAACGGCGAAGGATCGGCTTATACCGTGCCGGGGACGGGAATTATGCTCAATAATATGATCGGGGAAGCGGACTTAAATCCCTTTGGTTTTCACAATTGGCCCGTTGATCGTCGTTTATCCTCAATGATGTCGCCGACGATGATTTTAGAGGAAGAAAAGCCGCGATTTGTTCTCGGTTCTGGGGGTTCCAATCGCATTCGCACCGCTATTTTACAGGTTATTAGCAATTTAATCGATTTTCGGCAATCTCTACCCTATGCGATCGCTGCCTCGCGCATACATTGGGAAAATCAACAATTAGGGATTGAAACCCTAGAAGATCGGGAAAATCTGCTCGAAAATCTGGTTTTACCCGCAAATACTCAAGTATCCCGGTGGCAAGAACAAAATATGTTTTTTGGGGGTGTGCATGGGGTGGCAGTGAATGATTGGGGGGAGTTAACCGCTACGGGCGATCCGCGTCGGGATGGAGTAGGCTTAGTGATGGGGGATTTTTAGATAATGGGTACAACTTGCAGGCGTAACCCAAGTGCTTGCAAAACCTTAAGAACTTTAGCAAACTCTGGATTACCCTGATTCGACAAAGATTTATCGAAAATTTGGGTTAAAACCCCGTCCTTTTAGGACGGCTTTAAGCTACAACGGAAAAAGCGATAACCAAGCTAAAAACTGAACCTTGACAACAGATAGTAGGGGGTTTTGTTCAGAAAAGAATTCAAATTCGGCCTTGAACGAGTAAAACTTTCTAGGAAATAAGGTTGA
>NZ_SFBV01000198.1:0-3398 GCF_007095585.1 Microcystis sp. M_OC_Ca_00000000_C217Col | reverse complement strand
AATAAAGCTTATTAAAAGAATGAGTTATGGATTTACCAATTTTGAACATCTTCGACTTAAGCTGTTTGCTTGCTTTAATTCATAACAAAAATTAACACACGAAAACCAGAAGAGCCGATCGGGCAGGTAATTAATTTTGCATGACTACTTATAAGTAGCTGGTTATAATTAAATTAAAAATGGATTTTGCCTCTGATCCCCCCTTAGTCCCCCCTTGATAAGGGGGGTGCCGATCCCCCCTTAGTCCCCCCTTGATAAGGGGGGCATCTGATAATTTTTAACGCCTACCTACTTAATTTTTGCTTAGGAAACCGTGAAATACCTATCAAGCAAGACTTTTAGGGCTATTTTGACGTTCGGCGATGCTCAGTCGAGCCGCGGAAAAAACTAGAAAATATCAGTATAGACCTCGTTTCCACACATAAACCAGAAGAACCCAAATACTGATGGGCAGTCAGGAGTTTAAACTTGTGGAGAGACTGTCAGACTCGTTGGGATTCGTCTCAAAAAGCAGGTTTCTGTGAAGCAAGAATCTCCCATCACACAGCTTGGCATTGTGATGGCGAGAGTGTCAAAATTGTGTTCAATTACTCGTCATCCCAGTCATGCCTTCCAGCGGTCAAGTGAAATCGATTTTTTTTCTGATCCTCTTTCTCCTCAGTATTCTAGGGGGTATTCTACTGGCTTCGCTACTTCAACAACCAGCGATCGCCCAATCCCCTGCCTCGGATACAGTGCTGAATCGTTATCAAATTGGAGAGCAAACCTATCTAGAAAATTGTGCCACTTGCCATATTGCCATTGCTCCCAGCATCCTACCGAGTCAAACTTGGAAAAAAATCCTAGAAAATCCTAATTCTCACTATGGTATCCGTTTAAAACCAATTGTTGGCATTACTCAGCGTCTTATCTGGGATTATCTCAGTTATTCTTCCCGCCCTCTTACCCAGACTACTTTTGTTCCCCTCCTAATTGAACAGTCCACCTATGTAAAGGTTTTGCATCCTAGGGTCAATTTACCCACTCCTCTCGGTCATACCACCTGTGTCAGCTGTCATCCTAACGCTTCCCGCTACGATTATCAGACCCTTACCCCCATCTGGGATGATGCAGCCTAATCAGTGATCAGTTATCAGTTATCAGTTATCAGTTATCAGTGATCAGTTTTCAGTTTTCAGTTATCAGTTTTGAGATGTGAGTTTTTAGTTCACTGATTACTGTTTACTGTTTACTGATCACTGAGAGGGGGTGCAGTTAGGGTGATTTCGCCAATTTGGCCAGCTTTACCCATTAATTGGGCAGGTTTTTGGTTAAGAGAGATTTTAACACCGCCAGCATTGCCCGATCGAATATTTAAACTCTTTTGGGCTGTCCAAGTTTGTTTAGTCCCGGGTTGGAGATTGCCTTCATGGACTTTTTTGCCATCGGCAATTACCCTTACCCAAGCGGCCTGTTCAATAGTTACCTGGGCTGAGAGGGGAACTTTTGGCTGAGGAGAAGGGGAGGGAGAGCCTACCAGTGCAGGAGAGACTACTGGTGCGGGGGAACCCACGGGGGAAGGAGAGGGAGTAACGGCAGGGGGGTTAGAGAGAGGGGGACGGAGGAAAAGATAGCCAATACCACAAAATATGCCCGCCAGCAAGCCTAGCCAGAGATACATCCCGAAAAAGGTTGATTTAGCCAGTTGGGGGCTAGTTTCCAGGGCTGGTTTTTCTGGTTTCACCGGTTCCACTTTTGGGGCAGCGGGTTCAGCCTTGGGGAGAGGGGTAGCTTTTGTGGGCAGTTTTTTCGGAATAGTTACCTCTTGAGCTAATTGTTCCGCACTAGGAGACAAGCGATCGGCTAAAGCTTTACCATCAATTTTTAGAGCATCACCGTAGCGTTTGATAAATCCCTTGACATAAATTAATTCTGGTAATTTCTCCCAATTCCCCGTTTCCAACGCTTCTAGCATTGGTACTCTAATCATCGTCAGGGCGGCGATATCGTCTATGCTCAGGCAGCTTTCTTCCCGTTTTTGACGTAAATAAGTCCCGATTTCCTTGATTTGTTCGGCTTGTAGGGGACTGAGTTGACTCATAATTCCAGTCATAATCTATACCAACTTAGATGATAATCTCGATTTTGTTATTTTGGGATAATCTGTTCTCTAGAAGCTCCTTTCACCTTGTCATCATTACCGGCGAAAAGGTTCCAAAAACCAGCAAAAATCAGCAATACTTGCAAAAGTTAAGTTTTTTATCTCAAATGTCGGGGTTTCACCCCGACCAATATAAAAGAGCGAAGCACGACTAAAATCTTGACAATCTCTGCTGTATAGGTTAACTTAAAATAAGTTGTTTGAGGTCGATAAACAATGATTATCTTAGAAATGAAAGCAGTGGTCAAACCAAGTCAGTCTTCTGCCATAGATGAAGCTATTCGTACAGTACAATTCATCAGAAACAAAGCATTAAGACTTTGGATGGATGCCAAGAGAGAAGACAAAATCGATAAATATTCTCTCAATAAATATTGTGCAGTTCTCGCCCAACAGTTCAAGTTTGTCGATACTCTAAATTCTACGGCTAGACAAGCATCGGCAGAACGGGACTGGTCAGCTATTGCTCGTTTCTATGACAATTGTCAGAAAAAAATAAAAGGGAAAAAAGGTTATCCCAAGTTTCAGAAAAATAATCGTTCTGTGGAATATAAAAACTGTGGCGGTCAACTATCGGAGGATAGAAAAAAATTACTTTCACAGATAAGAAAAATCTTGGCACGGTTAAACTGAAAGGAACTAGAGACTTAAACTTTTACCCTATAGACCACTGTGTGGAAACTAGGTCTATACTGATAGAATATCCGCAAAATAGTCCTAAAAGTCTTTCCCAGTAAACATTTCACGATTCCATAAGCAAAAATTATCACACAAAGTCGAGAAGAGCCGTTAGGATTGTTAAACGAGCAGACGGTTACTATGTCCAATTCTGCCTTAGCGTTGATATTCGGGAATAGGCAAAACCCTTAGAACCGACTAAAAGATGTGTAGGATTGGATGTAGGCTTAAAAGTTTTCTACGCTAATAGTGATGGGGAAACGGTAGAAATACCGCAATACTATCGCCAAGCGGAAAAAAGATTAAACCGTTTGACCCCCCCTTGCCCCCCCGACGTCGGTTGGGGGGGGGGGAGAGATTCCCTCTGGCGAATGTTGGATACTTCCTGTCAGATTAGGGAAACTCTATGAACCAAGAATCCCTCGCTTTTAGTGACGGGAGTGTCAATAAGAAGCGATCTTTGTTGACATCCTCGCCGCCCTAAAAGTGCGGCGATTCCTAAACCTCACGATTTAAGTTTCTGCTTCCACCACCGTCGCATACCACAGTTAAAAAACCATGTACTGTCTTACACAGAGTC
>NZ_SFBV01000197.1:0-33732 GCF_007095585.1 Microcystis sp. M_OC_Ca_00000000_C217Col | reverse complement strand
CCACCACCGTCGCATACCACAGTTAAAAAACCATGTACTGTCTTACACAGAGTCCACAGACTTTCGCCCCATTTCAGAAGCCCGATTCCGTGTGTCCCACGGTACGTTGACCGCCTATAAGTAGTCATGCAAAATTAATTACCTGCCCGATCGAGCTAAAACCCTTACGGGGCAATGATCGTCATGTGTAAATAATTTTGCCTAGGTACTTAGCTTCTTGTACTTGTTGCGCGCGACTTTTTACCCGGCCAAGCTTTTCTGGTCGGAACCCCCTAAGCCGAGTTTTCAAGGCTTCGGCCGTGAGCTCAGCCGAACGGTGCTGCGCCGTCCACTTGGTTTTCGAGACTGGCCTTTTAATTCTAACGTAAAGCCAACCTAGAACGGCGGGGTTTCAGACCCAAAATTTCCGATGAGTTTACCCTAAGAAAATATGCCAATTTCATTCAGAGTAGAACTAGCTTACCAATAATCGGCTATGAGTGAGCGCGGTTTTTTCTGGATTTATCACCGGGGTTAGTGTAGTTCAAACTGGTATTACTTACCCAAGTTTTGGTTATCTGGTCAATAAAATACCGAAATATGCAAGAAAACGCAACCGCCGAGAATGTTTATAAGTTTTCTAGTACCTTATCTCCTTCCGATCCAAGCTATGTGGATAGAAGGGCTGATCTGGAACTGTACCAAGCTCTGATGAACAGTCAGTATTGTTATATTTTCAATTCTCGCAAAATGGGCAAGTCGAGTTTGACGGTACGCATCCAAACTCAAATTGAAGTCCAAGGAGTAGCCTGTTCCCGTATAGACTTAAATGAATTGGGGACATCAGTAGATCAATCTAGCTGGTATCATTCCTTAATTATTGAAATTGCCGAACAATTAAAACTAAACATGACGGATTTAGAATCTTGGATTGCCAGTCAATCTGTTTCTAATGTTGGGTTACTTAGACAGTTTATTAAAGAAATTTTATTGATAAAAATTTCAAACAACATTGTTATTTTTATTGATGAAATTGATGTGGTTAGAAAACTACCCTTTGCTACTGATGACTTTTTTGCTTACCTTAGGTCTTGTCATGAAAAGCGAGTCATTAATGCAGATTTTAATCGTATTTCATTTGTTTTAATTGGCACGGCTACCCCCAATCAATTAATTCAGGATAGTCAAAGAACTCCTTTCAATATTGGTAAAGCAATTGAATTAAATGGACTGTCGTTAGAAGATAACTGTCAACCCTTGATGCAGGGACTAGAAGGGTTGGGTGTTTCCCCTCAAGAAATTCTACAAGAAATTTTTAGCTGGACTAATGGTCAACCTTTTCTAACTCAAAAATTGTGCTATTTAATTGCCAAGTTTAAAGTTACAATACCTCGGTCTCTCTTATCAGCCTGGATGCGAGATTTTGTTTATAAACACATTATTGATAACTGGGAAAAAAAAGATGAACCTGCTTTTTTATCAAGTATAAGAGAGCGACTGATTTATCATCCTGATCAAGGATATTTACTAAGGGTTTATGCCAACCTTTTAAAAGGTAAATTGGTGAAAGCTAGTAACACACCAGAACATGATGAATTATTACTATCTGGATTAGTTATCGTCGATAATCAGGGCTATCTTAGAGTGGCTAATGCTATTTATCAGGCAATTTTTAATCAAAAATGGTTATATAATGTATTAGCAGCTAGTCGTCCTTATCAATCGGAAATTGCTAAGTGGGAAGACTCAAATTTTACCGATACAAATTGTTTACTGACAGGTAAAAAGTTAGAGGAATCTAAAAAATGGCAAGAAGATAAAGAATTAGATAGTATCGATTATCGTTTTTTAGCAGCCTCTGAAAGCATTACTCGTCAAAAACAATCTCGTTTATTTATGTTAGCAGCGGGAATATTTACTAGCATTGTTACAGGGTTACTTGGGTTGGGATTCTACCAGTCATGGCTGTTACCTTACTTTTATAAAATTCCCTATACTAAGGAGCCTGAACTATTTAGCCAAGGCGAAAAAAAGCTACTTATTAAACAGGAAAATTTTTATAAAGATCGGGGTATTTTGGCTTTTAAAAATGCTAATTATTTGGAAGCTAAACAGTTATTCAAAAAAGCCTATTTTGCTCATCCTGAAGATGCAGAAACCTTGATTTATTATAATAATGCTATCGCTTATTTAAGTAATAATTATGTGACTTTGGCGGTGGTTATTCCCAGTGGCAAAAAAAATGAAATTTCCCAAGAAATCCTTAAAGGGATTGCTCAAGCACAATATTTATTTAATAGCCAATTACCGACAAGTGCGAATAATTTATTTTTAAATATCGTTATTGCCAATGATAATAATGATGAAAAAGTTGCCAAGATAGTCGCCAAGGAAATCGTTAAAGACCCCAAAGTTATTGGAGTAATTGGACATTATTCTAGTGAAGCCACCTTAGCAGCTTTACCTATCTATGAAAGAGCCAAAATTACTTTAATTTCTTCGACAAGTTCCTCGGATGTAATTGAGAGTGAATACTTTTTTAGAACCGTTATCACCAATGAAAAAATTGGTGAAACTTTAGCTAATTATGCCAGCCAACATGATCTAGATAAGGTAATTATTTTTAATAATTCTAACCAGATTGATAGCCAGGAACTTACTCAAGAGTTTCATCAAGCTTTCCAAAAAAAAGGCGGTAAAATCACTAAAGTAATTGATTTATCATCTTCCCTAGATATTGACGCAGAAGTTTTAAAAGCATTTTCCCAAGATCAAGTTAGAGGAATTGTCTTATTTCCCAGTTTGGAATCAGCTTCTGTGGTAGTAGAATTATCCCATACTCTTGAACAGTTGAATACCAGCACCCCTCCAGAACTGAAAAATAAGCTAGTTCTTTTAGGGAGTCATTCCATGTATGAACATGAAATGTTGGTTGATAGCGGTAAATTTATTAATAATTTAGTTTTGGCTGTGCCTTGGTTTTCCCATCTAATTAAGTCCCAAAATTTTGTCAGAGATGCTCAAGCTTTATGGAAAGAAGATATTAGTTGGCGAACCGCTACCAGTTATGATGCAGCCCAATCATTTATAGCTGCTATTAGAGCCTTGCAATCCCAGAATAAAATTTCTTCAGAGTTGATACAAGAATATTTAGAAAACCTCAATCTTTCGGCCAGTTTGACCTCAGGCAATTCTCTCAGGTTTGTAGATAATGAATCCGAATCTAATCGAGAACCAATTACTGTCAGGGTTAAGAGTAAGTTAGAAGCAAAACTTGAAAACTCAATTCAGTTTCAATTGGAATCTCAACGAGACTAATCAAGCAAGTCGTCAAAATATACTTGATACAAATTGCAACGAACCTCTAGGTTATCATAACTTTTGTGGATCAGTCCCAATCGTTCCAAAAATTGGACAGATTCTCCTTTCATTTGAGCCGGAGTCAGAGCTTTTTTCTGAAGAATTTGCCTAAAAATATTCCGTAGGTTAGCATTACTTTTCAGATATCTCATCAGTAGGAAAAAATGACTTTGAAATGGCTCTCGTCCCTGCAAGGCATCATCTAGAACCTTTTCTAGAGACTTCCCTTCTTGCAATTTTACCAAGATTAACTTAATTAAATAAGGATTACCTCCCACTAAGTTCATGACCTTGTGAACATCTGATAACGTCCAATTAATGCCATTAACTTGAGCGAAAGTGAGAACTTGTTCCGCATTAAAATCCGATAAACTAGCCACATAACCTACACCAATTAAGGGAGAGGCATAAAAATCGTAGTTGCTATAAAATTCCGTTGAATGAATAATAATTAAGCGTAGTTTCCGCCAAGGTTGGGAACGTCTTTCATGCCAACTTCTGAGAATACCACAAATTTCATTACCGATTGTTTCAGTTTCCAAAATTGTATCAAATTTTTCAAAGACAAAAACCAGAGGATTAGCACTGGGTTGGAGAACATATTCCTCTAAATATCGTCGAGTTTTGTGGGCAGGAGTTCCGGGACGAGACCAAAATTTATCGAGAAGAGATTCGTTAATCTTTAATTCTTGGGTAATGGTACGACAAATCGACAGCAGCAAGTCTTCACAACTAAGGGCAATAGTAGCTTTTTCCTCCTCACAATCAATGATAACTGGTTGATAATTATCTTGTTTGAGATGATGGACTAACCAATTAACTAAACGAGTTTTGCCACTATTATGAGGTGCGCGAATTCTTAGCAACGATTGTTCTTGCTGAAGAACTTTGAGACAATTTTCCTCCAGAGGTGGACGTTTTACATAATCCTTAATATATGTCTGATAATCCTGTTGTTTTTCCTCATCTAAAGAGGAGAGAATAGCAGCAATTGCGGGAGATTGATGTTTACTTTTGTTTGCCCACTCTTGATCAAAGCTCCTTAGGTTAGTTAAAATATCATGACCCCGTTGCCAAAAAGTAATTTGAAAAGTACGAATTTTTCCTTGATTATTGAGACGATGATCTTCCAAAATACCTAAAAACTTTTCGTTAAGATATTCCGTCAAAGCATCCCGAATTTGCCATGACTCCAGCTTTTGACCACATTTTTCTGTCAGCATTTCTAAAGCATTAAGTTCGGCTTGAATTTTCAATTTTTTCTCATTAATCCAGCTAAATTTAATAGCCAGATTTTCACAATTATCCACCTCGTAGTTAGCAAACTTTAACAGAGCATTAAGCAGATATTTGGTTCTTTGCCTGGGAATATCCCCATAGGTAACTTTTCTAGACATTTGTTTATTCTCAATTAGTGTGAATATTTTCTCAATAAGTCCAATTTATCGAGGTACTCTAGACAACCTTGACCACATCTCTCAAAAAAATTTTCCGCAAAACCCCGAAGTTCCCCAAGGTTTTTCTCCACCCCCAAGTTACTCAAACTCCAGTCTGGGATAGCAATTGAGGGCAAGAAAAATTCGCCTTTGACTGTGGGTGTACTCACAATGCCATAATCAACCACAACAAGGTTCAGATTTTCTTAATAGTCTTTTTACCCTTGCTATGGCAGCACTTTGACCGATATCTGTCTGGCTATTTTGTGCCGAATTAGACAACTCTACTGGATGACCGACTATGACTAAAATTGCTGATATTGCCTACGTTACCTATCAACATCCGGATTTAGACCTGTGCGAACGTTTTTTGAGGGATTTTGGCCTGATTACCGCAGTTAAAACCGATACAGCCTTGTATATGCGAGCTAGAGGCAAAAAACAGTTTGTCTATGTCGTAGAATGGGGAAAAGAAGCTAAATTTGTCAGTTTTGCCCTAGAAGCGACATCAGAATCCGTCTTACATGAACTAGCCACTTTAGCCTCCGCTTCGACCGTGGAAACCCTGTTCACCCCCGGCGGTGGTCAGCGCATCAAAATTATTGACCCCAACGGTTTTAACCTAGAATTGGTCTATGGTATCGAGGAAGTGGAACCTTTGCCGATTCCTGAACCCTTGCAATGGAATCACGCTAGTCGGAAAACCCGTTTAGGTCGCACCCAAAGGCCGAAAAAAGAACCCGCACCTATTTTACGTCTAGGTCATCTAGCTATTGATGTCAAAGACTTTGAGGAAAGCTATCACTGGTATCAGCAGACTTTTGGCTTAAAAGCAACAGATTTAATTTATTACGGCCATCCCAGTTTACGAGTCGGGGGTTTTCTTCGTTGTCAACGGGGAGAGGAATGGGTTGATCATCACACCATCGCCATGTTGCAAGGTTCTCACCCCAAAGTCCATCATACTGCCTTCGAGGTGCAAGATTTTGACTCTATTAAAATCGGCCACGATTGGTTACGAGAAAAAGGATGGACTCCTGTGTGGGGTATTGGTCGCCATTTGTTGGGAAGTCAAGTGTTTGACTATTGGCAAGATCCTTTCGGTAGCCTCATTGAACATTTTACCGATGGGGATCTTTTTGAGCAAACCACCGAGCCAGAACTTCACGCGGGTGGGTTAGATATTCTCTATCAATGGGGACCGGCGATTCCCGAAAGTTTTTTAGGTTAAACCGTTGAAAACGTCTTATAAAAGGGGTTAGATGATGAATATTGCTGAAATATTTCAAAAAAGACGCTCTACTCGTAAATTTCGCACCGATGCCATTCCCGAAGAAATTTTAGCCGAAATTTTTCGTTTGGGATTCCAAGCTCCCTCTAGTTATAATTTGCAACCATGGCGATTTATAGTGGTTAGAGAACCAGAAAATAAGGCAAAATTGCGAGAATTCGGCTTTGAACAAGATAAATTAGTCGATGCACCCGTGGTTTTAATCTGTTGTGGCGATCGCCAAGTTAACCATCGTGGTTACATTAATCAAGTAATTGAGTTAGGAAAACAAGAGGGGACGATTTCCGAAAAACGGGCCAAGTTCATGCACATGGCCATTCCGCCTTTTTTCCAATTTAAACCCTGTTATCAGTCTCCAGAAGCTTGGAGCAACCGACAGGTTATGATTGCGGTTACTTATCTCATGATAGCGGCGCAAAGCTTGGGGGTGGATAGTTGTCCCCTAGAAGGATTTGTGGCTAAACCCTTGCGCGAGTATTTCCAAATTCCCGATACGGTCGATGTCTGTTGTCTCTTAGCCTTGGGATACGCCGATGAACCCTTGAGCGAGTATGGGGGACGTTTTGGGACTCAGAAGCTCTGCTATGGCGAAATTTACGGAGAAACCTTTAATTTAAGCCCAAATCACCCCTAGAATTCTAGTCACCCCCCGTCACCAGAAACTTTTCCCGGTGCGAGAGGATTAAATCTTTGTCTTCGATTCCATTTAATAATAGGGAGTAAAAAAATGACTCTTTGTTTAGATACTAAGCTTAATTTGTCAGAAATAAGCAGTTTAGTCGATATTATTCGTTATCGCGCCCAATACCAACCCCAAAAAACGGCTTATACCTTTTTAGTCGATGGCGAAACCGAAGAAAAACGCCTTACCTACGGGGAATTATTTCTGGAAGCTCAAACGATTGCCAATAGTCTCCAATCCATTCTATTACCGGGGGAACGGGTTTTATTAGCATACCCTTCGGGATTAGAGTTTATTACTGGGTTTTTCGGCTGTTTATTAGCAGGAGTAGTGGCAATTCCAGTTAATTTGCCCAAGAAAAACCAAAAGATGGCTCGCTTAACTTCTATTCTTAACAATTCGCAAGCAAGCTTACTTTTAAGCACACAATCGGAATTAGACCAATTAAAAAGGCAACTAGACAGAGACATTCCCTTTCTAGCTACGGATAGCTTAATCGGCAAAAGTTTAGCCGAAGACCACCCCACTCAGATAAAAGCAGAGACCTTAGCCTTTTTACAATACACCTCCGGTTCCACGGGGACTCCCAAAGGAGTAATGGTCAATCATGAGAATCTTTTGACCAACCTCCAAGATTTAGATTTAGGCTGGGAACACGATGAAAAGAGCGTTATGGTGACATGGTTGCCAACTTTTCATGATATGGGGCTAATTTATGGCATTTTACTGCCCTTTTATCGAGGATTTCCCTGTTATCTAATGTCCCCAGTTTCCTTTTTACAACGTCCTCTCGGTTGGTTAAATGCCATCAGCAAATACAGGGCCACCCACACTGCCGCCCCTAATTTTGCCTATAAACGTTGTCTTGACAAGATTAAAGAGGAACAGCTGGCGGATTTAGACTTAAGCAGTTGGAAAGTGGCTTTAAATGGCGCAGAAACCGTCAGAATGGAAATTTTGAGCGAATTTGCTCGTAAATTTGCCCCCTGTGGTTTTGAGTTTGCCGCTTTTTGTCCGGGTTATGGTTTAGCCGAGGCCACCTTAAAAGTTGCTGCTGTCAGGAAAAATCAAGTTCCTCAAATCTGCTGGGTTGAAAAAGCCGCTTTAAACCGTCATCAAATCGTTTTTACGGAAAAAAGCCCAAATTCTCAATCCTTAGTCAGTTGTGGACAAACAGAAATCGACACAGAAATTGTCATTGTTAATCCTGAAACCTGTCAACGCTGTCCCTCCCAGCAGGTGGGAGAAATTTGGGTGAAAGGCAAAACCGTTGCCCAAGGCTATTGGCAACATCCCGAAGCTACAGAAAAAACTTTTCAAGCAGTTATCGCCGATACCGGACAGGGTTTTTATTTGCGTACAGGGGATTTAGGTTTTATTCATCAGGGTCAACTATACATCACCGGACGCTTGAAAGACCTGATGATTATTCGCGGTGGTAACTACTATCCCCAGGATATCGAACAGACCGTAGAACAATGCTATCCCGACTTTTGCCCCAGTGGAACTGCCGCCTTTACCGTAGAAATCGAGGCAGAAGAAAAGTTAGTCCTGGTTCAAGAGGTGGAAAGAACGGCAATTCGCCGTTTTAACCAGCAAAAAGCCCTAGAAGCAGTTCGTCGAGCGGTTTTTCAAGAACACGAATTGCAAGTTTATGATATCGCTTTTATCAAACCCGCATCTCTGTCCAAAACTTCTAGCGGCAAAATTCAACGCCACGCTTGCCGTCAACAGTATTTAAACCAGCAACTTCCACTAATTTCATCCCCTATGCCGACGCTAACCCCCCCCCTCAGCAGTCACCAAGCTGACTCCAAAACCGCTAGTCAAGAAAAAACCGAGCAAATCTTGACTTGGTTGCGAGATTACGCCAAAACTCGCATTAATTCCCATCTGATTGATGACCGTCGTTGTGTGCCGCCCTATATTGTCATGGATTTTGGCAATCAAGGACTGATGGGAATGCAGATTCCCGAAGAATACGGGGGAATAGCCCTTAATAATCGCAATTTTTTGCAGGTGATGGAACAATTAGCCGCCATTGATTTAACCCTGGCGACGATGGTCAGTCTCAATAACAGCTTAGGTATCCGTCCGCTGCTCAACTACGGGACTATTTCCCTCAAGCAAGAATTATTACCTCTTTTAGCCACAGGAAGACAATTATCCTCCTTTGGCATGACGGAACCGGAAGCAGGAGCGAATATCGGGGCAATTAGTACCGTTGCAGTGCCGGATGGCCGAGATAAATGGCGAATTCGCGGCCTTAAGCGTTGGAATGGTTCTGCTTGGGCCGGAATGATTAATGTTTTTGTCCGTTTGCTTGATTCGGAAGAACCGGGGAATAACGGTTTGACAGGTTTTCTTGTCCGTCAAGGTACCCCCGGTCTGCGTTTGGGACCTGAATCCCTAACTATGGGATTACGGGGAATTATGCAAAATGCCATCTATTTTGAGGATGTTTTAGTCACTAAAGAGCAATTGCTGGGAGAATTGGGCAATGGCACTGAACCCGCCGACGATGCTTTACTTTATGCCCGTTTAGGTATTGGCATGATGGGAGTTGGCGGCATGAAACGCTGTTTACAATTAATGTTACGTTATGCCAGTCGTCGTTCGATCGCTACCGGTAAATTGCTAGAAAGTCCGATTACTTTAGCCCGTTTTGACCATTTAACTGGGGCTACGGTGGCCTTGTCCAGTCTCTTAAAGTGTATCACCACCGCCTTAGACCAAAAAGTTGCCGTTCCCAGGGAAATGGCCGTTATTGCCAAGATTACGGGGGCTGATTACCTCTGGGAAGCGGCCGATAGTCTCGTTCAGATGCTCGGGGGTAGAGGTTACATGGAAACTAATCTTGCCCCGCAAATTCTCCGGGATGCCAGAGTTTTACGAATTGGCGAAGGTCCTAACGAAAGTTTGAAAATCTTTTTGGGCAAAAGTATCACCCATACGGACAAATTAGGCGAATTTCTGACAAAAGTTCTGGAAGCGCCCGAGATTGCCCTGCAACTCCACACCACTGCCCAATCTATTAATCAGCGTTGTCTCCAGTCTAATCTCTGGGGTGATCGTTCTGCCGCCTTAGCTTGGGCTTATTCTTTAATCGGAGAATTGGGTTGTTACGCCGCTTTAGTAGCAACAACAGCGAAAATAGCCCAAATTCACCCCGGGGAAAAGTACAGTCATGCCCTAGCTTGGAGTCAATTGCAGTTTGATTTATCTGTGCAGAAAGCTCTCCGGGGAACACCCGAAGAAAACTTTGCTTCTTCGGTGGCAACTATCCGCGATCGTATCCTCGATTATACTCAATCTATTGATGATATCGAACAACGTCTAGAGGGTTCCGATTATCAACTCGACGAGTTATTGATGTTGGAACCAGAAGCTAAACAGACTCATCCTCAAGCTGAAACTTCTCTGGTCGAAATTGCTAGTCAACCGCTGCAAGACGGAGTAAATAGCCCCTCTAGTCCGAAAAAGTCCCTTCTTAGCCAACAAACTCCCGAAAAGGTGGAAACGTGGTTAGGTAATTGGTTACACCAGAAATTAAAGGTCAATCCAGCCACTATCCAAACCAGCCAGTCTTTTGCTGATTTTGGCTTAGATTCAATTTTTGCCGTGGAATTAGCCCAAGATATTGCCGATTGGTCGGGAATCCCCGTCGAAGCCACCATTGTTTGGAATTATCCCACTATTGATAGTTTGGCAGAATATTTAGCTAACCAGATTAATCAAAGCAATACGGCGGCTGAATCGGCAAATAATCGAGAAAAAAGCGAAATTTTAGCAGTTTTACCCCAAATATCCGAAGAAGAAATCTCAGCCTTCTTTAGTTAATCGCTGGTGGGGATAGGATAGCTAATTTCCCTTGTCCTATCCCCCACCTCGGAGTCACGGGGACAATTGTGACTATGCCACTAAATTTTTCCATCCCGACAGTATCAAGGTTTTTCCCGCTTATCCGTGACTTTTTCCCAAGCATAACCTGAGATGAAAGTGACGTGACATAACAAGACAAGAGTTGTTAGGAATATGAATCAACAAAAACAAGCTTTTTTAGAACAATACAAACACCTCGATGCAATGGTCAAAGCGCAAACCGAACCCATCGCTATTGTGGGGATGGGCTGTCGTTTTCCTGCAGGAGTCAATGATTCCGCAAGTTATTGGCAGTTATTGGTTAATGGCATCGATGCAGTAACAGAAATTCCCCTAGAACGTTGGAATATTGCCGACTATTATCACCAAGATGCCGATGTTCCGGGGAAAATGTATAGTCGGGAAGGGGCATTTTTAGACAAAGTTGACGAATTTGACCCGGCTTTCTTCGGCATCTCACCTCGGGAAGCCGCCGCCATGGATCCGCAACAACGGTTACTGTTAGAAGTCTGTTGGGAGTCCCTAGAAAATGCGGCTATTGCGCCAGAAAGTTTGATTAATAGTCAAACTGGCGTATTTATGGGCATTTTTCGCGATGATTATGCTCAATTATGTTTTCATCAAGGCGTAGTCAATCACATTGATGCTTACAACAGTTTAGGAACCAGTCGCGCTATTGCCGTCGGCAGAATCTCTTATCTATTTGGGTTTCACGGTCCGACTCTGCAAATTGATACGGCCTGTTCTTCCTCCCTCTTGGCAGTACATTTGGCCTGTCAAAGTCTGCGCGGCCAAGAATGTAATCTCGCTTTAGCGGGGGGGGTGAATCTGATGTTAACCCCAGCCACTGCGATTAGTAATTGTAAATTAAAAGCCGTTTCTCCCCAGGGTCGCAGTAAAACCTTTGATGCTTCGGCCGATGGTTATGGTCGGGGCGAAGGTTGCGGTGTCGTGGTCTTAAAACGTCTCAGTGATGCTCTCCGAGATGGCAATCTTATTTTCGCTCAAATTCGCGGTTCGGCTGTCAATCACGATGGAAAAAGTAATGGCTTAACCGCCCCCAATGGTCAGGCACAGGAAGCTTTACTCAGACAAGCCCTCGAAAGAGCGAAAATTCAACCTAAAGATCTGCAATACGTCGAAGTTCACGGTACAGGTACATCTTTAGGAGATCCCATCGAGGTTTTATCCTTAGGGAAAATTTATGGCCAGGGTCATAGCCAAGATAATCCCCTGATTTTGGGAACCGTGAAAACTAATATGGGGCATCTGGAAGGGGCTGCGGGGATTGCGGCGTTAATTAAGACAGTTTTACAGCTACAAAATCAGCAAATCGCCCCTAATCTTCATTTTAAGAACCCTAATCCCTATATTCCCTGGGAAAAACTGCCGGTCAAAATCCCCACCACTCTTACCCCTTGGTTGGTCAGAGAAGGAGTCCGACGGGCTGGAGTGAGCGCTTTTGGGATGAGTGGCACTAACGTCCATTTAATCGTTGAGGAAAGCAATTTTGAGCGGCTTGGTGACGAAAAACCTCATTTAGAACGTCCTTGTCATTTAATTACCCTTTCGGCGAAAAGTGAGCCAGCCTTACGGGAATTAGCTCAACGCTACTACGATTTTTTAGGTCAAAATTCCCAGACGGTCATGGCAAATCTGGCCTATACCGCTAATACTGGGCGATCGCATTTTGAGCATCGTTTAGCTATTCCCTTTCTGGCTCAAAAACAGCTTGAGCAAGCTTTAAAAGACTTTATTAGGGATGAAAATCGCTTTTCAGGTCAAAAAAGTATTTTAACCTCGAAAAAAGCCCCTAAACTGGCTTTTATGTGTACGGGACAGGGTTCACAATATCCCGGAATGGCTAGGGAACTCTACGAAACGCAACCGACTTTTCGCCAAACTTTAGAGAAATGTGACGAAATTTTACGGAGCTATGGGGTGAAATCCTTACTGCAAGTGTTGTATGGGGACGAAAAAACCAGTCAGTTGATTAATCAGACTTTTTACAGTCAAATTACCCTATTTTCTCTGGAATATGCCCTCGCCCAACTCTGGTTATCTTGGGGAGTGAAACCCGATGCTCTCATCGGTCATAGTTTAGGGGAATATGTGGCCGCTTGTTTAGCGGGAGTCTTTAGCTTAGAAGACGGTTTGAAGTTAATTGCCCATCGGGGACGCTTAATGCAGACATTACCGAAAAACGGCATAATGGCGGCAATTTTTACCGATTCCGACAGCGTGACCAATCATCTGAGGAAGATTAGGGGCATCTGTACCATTGCTGCGGTCAATAGTCGAGAAAATACAGTCATTTCTGGCGAAACTGAGGCTATTAACCATTTAATCGCTAACTTCAATCAGAGAGGCATTGAAAGTCAGACTTTAGCGGTTTCCCATGCTTTCCATTCTCCCTTAATGACGGGTATGGTGGGGGAATTTGCCAAGATTGCCGAAACTATCACCTATAATTCCCCGCGTCTCCCCCTTATTTCTAACCTGACTGGGGATGTTATCGATACAGAGATAGCAACTTCCCAATATTGGGTTAATCATCTACTGTCTCCCGTAGAGTTTGCCCGGGGTATAGAAAGATTAGGAGAGTTAAATACGGAAATATTCCTAGAAATTGGTGCCAAAACCACTTTAATTAGCCTAGGTCAGCAAAATCTCACCGACCAAGGTCTCTGGTTAGCTAGTTTATCCCCAAAACAGTCGAATTGGGAAACCCTGCTCCAAAGTTTAGCGACCCTTTATGTAAAAGGGGTCAAAATTGACTGGAATGGATTCGACCTGGATTATTTACGCGAAAAAATAACCTTACCTACCTATCCCTTCCAAAGAAAACGCTATTGGTTAGATTACATTGATTCTCAGCTAAAAACCCCGACAGCAGCAGCTTTCCACCCTCTCCTACAGCAACCGCTGCATCTATTGGGGTCAAAGGATGTCCACTATCAATCCTCTCTTTCTCCCTGCTCTCCGAGCTATCTGCAAGAACATCAAGTTTTTGGCCAGGTAGTTTTCCCAGCCGCGGCCTATCTAGAGATGATTATAGTGGCAGCTGGTCAACAATATCCCAATCAGCAGTTTACTATTGGTCAATTGAGTCTGAATCGACCCTTAATTTTCTCAGACAACCAGAGTAAAAAGGTACAGTTAAGCTTACTAGCGGGGGGACAATTTCAGATTCTCAGTCTTGGGGAAGGGGAAGTTTCCCTACTGCATCTATCGGGTAATTTAACCAATGAAAACCAGGACTTACCCAGCTGCAATTGGACAGATATCCGGAACCGTTGTCACCAAAAAATCGAAATTGCACAGCATTATCAGGACTGTTTAAGTAAAGGAGTGAACTATGGGGAAAGTTTTCGAGTTATCCAGGAACTTTACCGCAATCAGTCCGAAATTGTCGCAAAAATTCAACTTTCTTCCCATCTACTCTCGCAAGCGGTGGATTACCAGCTACATCCTGTCTTACTTGATGGTTGCTTTCACGCTATGTCGGCACTATTTCCCGCAGGGAATAGCACCTATCTTCCCACTAATATTGACCGATTGACCTTTTCGGGAGTTAAGGACACCTCTATATACTGTCATGGTCGCTTCAGCCATAGCAATTTGCAAAACGGCATCTTAATCGCTGATTTGACTATTTTCAGCGAATCGGGTCAATTAATTAGCCAAATTGACGGATTAACTTTTCAACAGGTCCGGCCAGAAACCCTCTTTTCCCAGACCAACGACCTCAAGGATAGTTTATACGAAATTACTTGGCAAGCCACGGACTTGACGGGAATGGATTGGACAGAAACAGGAGATTGGTTAATTTTTGCCGACAAAAAGGGAGTAGGGCAACAATTAGCCGAAAAATTGGCGCAACAAGGGCATAGATGCCAACTTATCACCGAAAACAATCGCCAGACTTGGCAATATTTCCTCAAAAAACCCTATCAAGGTCTAATTTATCTCTGGGGAATCGATGACGACCAAGCTTTAGAAAATAATCAAAACCTAGCCGTCACTCAGGAGCGAATTTGTGGAACTTTGCTGGAAATAGTGCAAGAACTAGGCAAAATAGAGGTTAATTACTCTCCTCGCCTCTATATTGTCACCCAATCGGCTCAATACATTCCTTCTCAGCCCACAGTGATTGCCCTTGCCCAAAGTTCCCTCTGGGGATTAGGACGGACTATTGCCCTAGAATACCCAGAATTGCGCTGTCTGTGTCTAGATGGAGATAAATTTCAGGATAGCCACACCTTAGCCCTAGAGGTGTTCCAATCTTTACAAAGTGCGGAGGAGGAAAATCAAATCGTTTGGCGGCAAGGCCAGAGCTATGTGGCTCGTTTAGGGCGGTTTATCCCGAAATCGTCGCTAAAAAACCGAGAAATTGCCGAAAATGCCACCTATCTTATTACTGGTGGTCTAGGGGCTTTAGGGCAGCAAGTGGCTAATTGGTTAAGGAAAAAAGGAGCAAAATCCCTCGTCTTACTGAGTCGCCGGGGAATAACTCCAGAAACCCAACCAATTATAGACCAATGGCGACAAGAGGGAACCAATGTAGAAGTTTTTGCCGCCGACGTTAGCGACTTTGGCCAAATGCGTCGGGCTTTTGAGATAATCGAGCAACAGTTACCCCCTTTAAAAGGCATTATTCACACGGCCGGGGTGTTAGAGGATGCCAGCTTATCCAAACAGACTTGGGAGAAATTTGAGCGCGTCTTTTCCCCCAAAATACTCGGAGCTTGGAATTTGCATCTCCTCAGTCAAGAAGTTGATTTAGACTGGTTTATTAATTTTTCCTCGATGGCCTCGGTGTTAGGGTCTTCTGGACAGAGTAATTATGCTAGTGCTAATGCCTTTTTAGATAGTCTAGCCCATTATCGTCAAGCGCAAGGACTGCCGGCCCTGACCGTTAATTGGGGTCCCTGGGCAGAGGGTGGTATGGCCGAAAATTTAGGCGAAAAAGCGAAAAAAAGGCTAATTAAACAGGGTTTTACCCCTCTTGATCCCCAAAAATGTTTGCATCTCCTCGAAACATTGCTGACGACTTCTCGGACACAGGTAACTGTCGCTTCTCTCAATTGGAATAGCTTTTTTAACAGTTTCGAGAATCAAAAAATTCCGCCTTTATTACGAGATTTCCAGAGTTTTTCAGCCCCAAAATTAACCCCAGACAATAATTTTATTGATGTCTTAAGGACAGTACCAATTGAGGAGCGTTTTGCGGCTTTGACTGCTCATGTTCAAGGGATTGTAGCGGAAATTCTCGCTATTCCGGCTAGAGAATTTACCCAAGTTGACCAAGGTTTTTTTGAGTTGGGAATGGGTTCTTTAATGACGGTGGAATTACGCAATCGTTTAGCCAAGGATTTAGGTAAATCTCTGGCGGCAACTATCACTTTTAAATACCCAACAGTGACCAGTTTGGTCGATTATCTGGTAACTGAAGTTATTGACCTTGACTTTAGTTTAAAACCCTTAGCAATAGGAGCAAATCAAGATAGCAATATTGATCCCCTCAACGAAGAAGATTTATCCCTAGAAGAATTGTCCGATTTACTGCTACAGGAATTAAATTCCTTAAGCTAGAAAAGCAGACCTCAAACCCTATCTAAATAACCTGTTTACCATGACACAAATACCTGCCAAAACCGATCAAATGAGCTTAATAAAAGATGCCTTAAATCAAATTAAGGTCTTAAAAACTAAGCTACATACCCTAGAAAAAGCTAAGAATGAACCAATTGCAATTATTGGTATGTCCTGTCGCTTTCCCCAGGGAGCTAATTCCCCGGAAACTTTTTGGGAATTATTGCAATCAGGAACCGATGCCATCAGCGAAATTCCGCCGCAACGCTGGAATATTGACAATTATTACGATCCTAAACCCGATGCAAGGGGAAAAGTCTATACCCGTCACGGTGGCTTCTTAAATCAACCGATAGATCAATTTGACGCTGATTTTTTTGGTCTTTCTCCCCGGGAGGTGGCACAAATGGATCCGCAACAGCGATTACTGCTGGAACTAGCCTGGGAAGCTCTGGAAAATGCGGGAATATCACCCTTAAATCGGCGAGGAAGTCAAACGGGGGTATTTATCGGCATGATGACTCAAGATTACTCCCATTTTAGCCATCATCCCGCTCTGATTGATGCCTATACGGGAACGGGAAATGCTAAAAGTGTAGCTTCGGGACGTTTATCCTATCTTTTTGGATTTCATGGCCCAACTTTAACGGTTGATACTGCTTGTGCCTCCTCTTTAGTCGCTGTTCATTTAGCTTGCCAAAGTTTACGCAATAACGAGTGTGAAGTTGCCCTAGCCGGGGGAGTCAACCTAATGTTAACTCCCTTCGTTACTATCATGGAATCCCGCGCCCAGATGTTGTCTCCTGACGGTCGTTGTAAAACCTTTGATAGAACAGCGAATGGCTATGTGCGGGGAGAAGGCGGCGGTATTATAGTTTTAAAGTCTTTATCTGCGGCTATTCGGGATAATAACTTGATTTTAGGACTAATTAAAGGTTCGGCCGTTAACCATGGCGGTACGAGTAGCGGTTTAACAGTTCCCAATCAACTTAGTCAAGAACAATTGATTCGTCAGGCTTTAAAAAATGCTCAGGTAAAGCCAGAGGACATTAGCTATATTGAAGCCCATGGAACTGGCACTTCTTTGGGCGATCCCATTGAATTAGGTGCATTATCGACAGTTTTTGCTAAAAATCCCCAACCGGTTTGGGTTGGTTCCGTCAAAACCAATATCGGTCATCTAGAAGCGGCCGCTGGTATTGCTGGACTGATGAAAGTGATTTTATGCTTGCAACATCGACAAATTGCCCCCCATCTCCACTTCCAGCAACCGACACCCCATCTAGACTGGGAAAATCAACCGCTGAAAGTTCCGACTAAAAACCGTGAATGGGTTAGTGAAAATTCTGCTCGTTTAGCTGGAGTTAGTTCTTTTGGCTTAAATGGCACTAATGCCCATATTATTCTCGAAGAATACCCTTACGAACCTCAAACGACTGCGGCACCTGATTCATCGCCCTATCTGTTCACCCTCTCAGCCAAGACCGAATCGGCTTTAATCAAACTAGCCCAAAAATACGCAAATTACCTAGAAAATGCGAAAAATATTGCTTTAAGCTCCATTTGTGCTACTAGCAATCGCAGTCGCTCCCAATTACCCCATCGTTTCACCTGTGTTGTCTCTAGTCACTGCCAACTTCAAGAAAAATTAACCGCTTTTGTTCAGGGTGAACCGAGTTCTTTTCGCCAAAAAAGTGAATTTAGTGGCAAAAATCGGGCAAAAATTGCCTTTCTATTTCCAGGACAGGGTTCTCAATACCCCGGTATGGGAAAGGAACTATACCAATCCTATCCTCTATTTCGTCAAACACTCGATCACTGTGATCAGATTCTCCGTCAATATGGCGACTATTGCCTAACGGAGATTATTGACCAAGAAAATCATCTCAATCAAACTTTTTACAGCCAACCTGCCCTATTTGCTCTCGAATACGCCCTTTTTAAACTCTGGGAATCCTGGGGAATTGCCCCCCATGGAGTTATGGGTCATAGTTTAGGGGAATATGTGGCCGCCTGTGTTGCTGGAGTCTTTAGTTTAGAAGATGCCTTAAAATTAGTCTTCTATCGGGCTAAATTGATGGATTCTGTGGGAAAAAGTGGTTCAATGGTCGTTATCTCGGCTAGTGAAGCTGAAATTAGTCCCTTAATTGCCCCCTATCAATCTCAGGTCGCTATTGCCGCTATTAATGGTCAGGATAATATTGTCCTGTCCGGTGCTGCAGAGACCATAGAAACCCTGGTAAAACAGCTTCAGGTCAAAAATCTGAAGATTACCCGGTTAAATGTCTCTCAAGCTTTTCATTCCCCTCTGATGGAGGAGATTTTAGACGAGTTCCGACAAATTGCTGAAACCATCACCTATCATCCCCCCCAACGAGCCTTAATTTCTAACCTTAATGGCAAGTTAGTCAATTTTGAGGTCACTACTCCCGATTATTGGTGTCGTCATCTCCGGTGTTCTGTTCGCTTTGCCGATGGGATAAAAACCTTACTGGACAACGGTTATGAGCTATTTGTCGAATGCGGCTCTCATCCGGTTTTATCGGCCATGGGCAGCCTACTGGATAAAAATTATTCTTGTCTTTGGTTGCCCAGTTTGCGTCGTCAAACCGCTGACCGACAACAGATCCTCGAGAGTGTCAGTCAGCTTTATCTGCGGGGATTCGCCCTGAATTGGCAAGAGATAACGGCCAATCAAGACAGTAAACCCTGTATCTTACCGACTTACAGCTTTGAAAGAAGTAGTTATTGGCTAAAAACAGGCGACTTGACCGCAGAAGAAGCGCAATTATTGCCTAAATTGTCGAAATATCTCCTAGAAACACCGCCGCAACCGCGAGAAGTTGTCAAAACCACCACCGCATCATCTTCTGGTCATCTAATTACCCTTGACTCTCTGTTGGCCACACCCGCAGAGAAACAGCTTAAACAACTAGAAACCTACATTATCGGTGTTTTAGAACAGATTACTGGTTTATCCGTGGTCAAGCTACATACCAAGCAACCGCTCTCTAGTTTAGGCTTAGATTCTCTCATGTCCAGTCAATTACGACGTCAACTAGAGGAGGATTTAAAAATTATTGTTCCCGTAGAATACCTAGCGGGATTGAGTATTGAGCAGTTTTTACCGCAAATATTCAACTTAATCACCCAAAACTCCCAACCTGCAACTAGCAACAAAACTCCTCTCTCCTCAAAACAGAAAAAACCAATCAAGACGACTAAAGCCGAAAATATCTCTAATGATCCGAAACTTTGGCTAATTCGCAAACAAGCTAATCCTAACGCCCGCATTCGTCTATTTTGTTTTCCCTACGCTGGTGGGGGTGCCTCCGTATTCCAAAATTGGCTGAATTACTGCCCCAAGCAAGTGGAATTTTGGGCGATTCAACTACCCGGACGCGAAACGCGTCTTCAGGAAACTGCGATTACATCGCTAAAATCCCTGATTAATCGTCTCATTCCGATTCTGACTCCCTATTTAGACCAACCTTATGCTTTTTTTGGTCATAGCATGGGTTCTTTAATCAGTTTTGAATTAACCAGAGAATTGGCTAAAACTCGGCAAAATCTACCCCAACATTTATTTATGTCTGGATTTCGAGCGCCTCAAATTGTCAATCCCGATTTACCCATTCATCGTCTGGGAGATGAGCAATTTTTAGCAGCTTTAGGTCATTTTCAAGGAACCCCAGAAACTCTCCTCAAACATCCCGATTTAATGGCGGCTTTTTTGCCAATTTTACGAGCAGATTTCAAACTCCTAGAGACCTATTCTTATCAACAAGGTCAACCCTTAAATTGTCCTATTACCGTTTTTGGAGGTCACAACGATGCCAAGGTTTCTGCCGATCAATTACAACAATGGCAACTGCAAACCAATCAAGATTTTGTCCTGCATACCTTACCGGGAGGACATTTCTTTATCAATCAACATACGGAGAAAATTATGAAAATAATTGGCCAAAGTTTACAAGAGTTTCCTGAACAAATGACTGCCTAATCAACCAATTATTCAAGGGAGAAAAATCATGACTTTAGATTACAAAGAGCAATACTGTATTATTGGGGCTGGTGCCGCAGGATTAGCGGCGGCTAGAGCCTTAAGCAAAGCCAAAATTCCCTTTAATGTTATCGAATCTGCTCAGGATGTTGGGGGTATTTGGATTTATGATCGTCCCGATAGTCCAATGTATAAAAATACACATCTGATTGGTCATAAAACCACACAACCTTTTTCTGATTTTCCCATGCCAAAAGATTACCCAGATTATCCCAATCATCGGTTAGTCTATGAATATCTTCGCAATTATGCCGCTCATTTCAATCTCTATGATTTCATGGAATTTAATCTCAGCGTGGAGAAAGTAAAAAAAGCGGGTAACTTTTGGGATGTCACCCTTAGCAACCAAGAAACCAGACGATACCGAGGGGTTTTAATCGCTAGTGGTTATCATAGTAAACCGAATATTCCTCAATTTTCTGGGCATTTTGACGGGGAAATTATCCATTCAAAAGATTATGATAATCCCGCTCAACTAAATGCTAAAAAAGTCCTAGTAGTTGGAGCGGGACAATCAGCCATGGATTTAGTCGTCGAAGCGGCTATTAATGGCAGTAAAACTTTCCATAGTACCCGCCGTGGCTTTCTCTGTATGCCGAAATTTTTATTCGGTTTGCCCCCAGAATGGGTGATGATTAACACGCCAATCATGAATCTAATTCCAGCGCAAGAACACATGAAAATGATGGCTTTATTATCACCAATAGCTCTATTCTTACAAGGAGTTAATCTCAAAAAACTCAATATTCCGACAGACTGTAAAAGTAACGGTCTAATTATTCCCAATAGTGACCAACAAATCTATCGTTATTATGTGCATGGAGATGTCACCCATAAGCCTAATATCCAAGAATTAGACGGAAAGAATGTTATTTTTGCCGATGGCAGTACAGAAGAAATTGATCTGATTATCTACGCCACTGGTTACAAAATTGAATTTTCTTTTATTGACAAATCAGATTTAAATTGGCAAGAAGGAACCACCCAGCCTAACCTCTATATGAATGTTTTTCACCCAGAGGAAAATAACCTGTTTGTCATCGGAATGGTTCATCCCACTGGCACCCACTGGCGAGTATTTGAAGAACAAAGTAATTTAGTGGCCGCTTATCTACAAGCTCAGGATAAAAAATCCCGGTTTGTCTATAAATTTGAAAAGCTAAAACGTCAAATTAGTTCCAATTTAAGCGCCGACAATAAACACCATAGCGGTACTCACTCCTTAGTGATTGACAAATTGGGTTATATACGCCAAGCCCAAGGATTAGCTCGCCGATTACTGGCTTAAATCTCCCACCATAATTAACCCCCTGAAATCCCTCTCTCTTAACTCCAATGCCCTACATTATTGAGACAGCTACCGGTTTTCCAGAACATTACTATCCCCAAGAAGTTCTAGAAGTCAATATCAGAAATCATTGTGCTAATCTTCTTCAAGATTATTGCCGAGAAAATCAACTCGACTTCCGGGAACAAACCTTTTTTGATTTAGAACAAATTCATCGTTTTTTCAGTAATGTCAAAATTCAAGGGCGATACTTCACTATTCCCCTAGATGAATTCGATGCCGATAATCCTCCCGGAATCGCCCAACCCTTTCGTCAAATGGTCGATCTAACTATGGATTTAGTAACATCGACAGTAACTAATTTGCTCAAAAAAGCCGCTCTTTCTCCCAAAGAAATCTCCCTAGTTACTTCCGTTACTGTTCTTCCTTCCGTTCCTTCCCTAGAAAGTTTACTCCTCAATCGTCTAGATTTTTCCCTCGATATCAAGCGGCAAGCGTTATCGGGTGTCGGCTGTTTGGGAGGCGCCCAAGGATTAGCCAGAGTAAACGATTATCTGCAAGGACATCCCACCGAAGCAGCGATTTTGTTTACCACCGATCCCTCCTCTGGCCTTTGGCAAGGGTCAATTCATAGCGATTTAACGGAATTATTGGGACAATTACCCGAAGATCCGTCTCAATATAGCAATATCATTATGACCCTTGTGGTAGCGGCTTTATTTGGCGATGGAGTCGGTACTGTTCTCTTAGCGGGAGATGAACATCCCTTAGTCAAGCAAGGTAAAGCAAAACTGAAGATTATCGGCACTCAATCGCTGTTAATGCCCCACACAGAGCATTTAATGGCATTACCTTTAACAGACTACGGTTTTCGCCAAATTCTTCGCCCAGAAGTCTCTGATTACGTCAAGGGTGGGGTGAGAAAAGCGGTGACATCTTTACTGGAAAAAACAGGAGTTTCCCTCGAGGAAATTGTCTGTTGGATGGTGCATCCGGGGGGTCCAAAGATTCTCGATGCAATAGTTGAAGAATTCCAGTTAGAACCGGATGTTTTACAGGTTAGTTGGGATATTTTGGCGGAAATCGGCAATATTGCCTCTGCTACTATCCTCTGCATCCTCGATGAAACCCTTTCCCGTCCCCATCCTCCCACCGGTTCCTACGGATTAATAATTTCCATGGGGCCTGGATTTGCTCAAGAAGCCATTTTAGTTCAATTCTAAGGATATTTAAGGATGTTAAGCCAAATAGTTTTCATTGCCCTGATTAGTTACATTATTGTCCAACGAGTGCGCGTTACTCGTCTGAGTAAACAGAATATGGCCAAAGTCTTAGCGGAAGGTGGCAAACTGCATAGTTCTAATTATGTGGGATTCGTCAAGATTTTCCAATCTAGCTGGATGCTTTGCATGATCGGGGAAGTTTATCTGCTCGATCGACCTTTTATTCCAGCATTGGCTTTATTTTCCCTAATTACTACTTTTTTAGCTCAAAAGCTCCGCTATGCCTCCATTGAAGCCTTGGGCGATCGCTGGATTCATCAGGTGGTCACGGTTCCTCAGACACCCGTGATCGACAATGGCATTTATCAATATATCCGTCATCCTAACTGGTGGGCCATGATCACGGAATTAGCGGTGGTTCCCCTGTTTCATACCGCTTATCTGACATCTATAGTCTTTAGTCTCCTGAATGCTTGGTTATTAATCCAACGCATTCCGGCTGAAGAAGAAGCTTTAAGTCAAGACACCAATTATCAAGCAGTTTTCGCCAATACTCCCCGTTTTATTCCTAGTTTTAGCGCAATTTTCTCTCGCAAACAGCAACCGCTTAAAAGTTAATTGCCACGGATAGCAGGGCCGGTTCCCTACGGCCCTTTAATTACCCCTCATACCTGAATTTCAAGGAGAAAAAAAATACTATGGACTCTCTAATTGTTTCCGAAAATATTATTAGCGACAATTTAACTAACGCTCTACAAGAATGGGAAAATTTATTAGGCTCCGAATATGTCAGCACCGATAACAAAAAACGCCTAGAAGCCGAGACCGCTACCTACGAAACCCATGCTAAAATCCCGGCAATTATTCGCCCGGGTAATCGTCAAGAAGTCCAAGAATCTCTAAAAATTGCTAATCGCTATCAAACCCCTGTCTATCCTATTAGTACAGGTAAAAATTGGGGTTATGGTTCGCGAGTTCCTAGCCGCACCGGTTCGGTTTTAATGGATTTGAGTCGATTAAATCAGATTTTGGATTATAATGAAACCCTAGCTTATGTAACTATTGAAGCCGGTGTTACTCAGCGACAACTCTACGATTTTTTGCAGAAAAATGGCAATAAATTATTAATGAGTGTCACCGGTTCGACTCCTGATTCTAGTATTATTGGCAATATTCTCGAACGAGGTGAAGCCAAAGGACCTTTGGGCGATCGCTTTAATCATGTCTGTGGAATGGAAGTAGTTTTGCCCACCGGTGAATGTGTTCATACGGGATTTAATCGCTTTGAAAACTCCCAAATAGGGGCGGTCAATCGTTGGGGAGTCGGTCCCTATTTTGATGGAATTTTTACCCAATCTAACCTGGGAATCGTCACCAAAATGACTTTTTGGTTAACGCCCTATCCTGAATATTTTCAGGCTTTTTTCTATAGCATCGATCAAGAAAATAAATTAGAGTTATTGATCGATAAACTACGTCAACTGAAAATGGCAGGGGTAATTAAAACGACCTTCCACATTAATAATAACTACCGAATGTTGTCCATTCAACAACAATATCCCTGGCAGAAATGCCAAGAAAAAACTCCTTTACCCCCCGATTTATTAGAACAATTAAGTCATCAATGGGGCGGCGGTGTTTGGATAGGAGAAGGAGCTTTATATTCGGCTTCACCAGAACAGGGAAAAGTCGAAAGAAACCTAATTGAAAAAGCCTTGAAAGGAATTGTCAATAAACTTATGTTTTTTGATGAAAATAAGTTCAAAATGGCCAGCAAAATGAGTCCCATTTTTAAAGTATTTACTGGTGTGGAAATTAAGGACAAGGTGGATTTAATTTATCACAAAAATCCCCAACGAGGAATGATTACCGAAAAAGTGCTGAAGATGGCCTATTGGCGCAAAAAAACGCCCCCCACCGATAGGTTGAATTTAGACCTGGATGCCTGTGGCATGATTTGGTGTGTTCCCGCTGTTCCTTTTCTGGGAAATCATCTCAGAAATGCTCTCAATATTATCAGCAGCATCGCTCAAAAATATGGTTATGAACCCAATATCGGCATTAACTGTGTTACCGAGCGCAATATTAACATCAATGCTGCCATTTTTTATGATCGATTGCTAGAAGGCGAAGACCAAAAAGCCTTAAATTGTCACGATGAAATGTTGGCAGAATTGATCAATCAAGGCTATTATCCCTACCGTCTTAGTACCCACTCTATGAATAGTTTACCCGCAGCCCAAGACGATTATAGTTGCTTAATCCAGAAAATTAAAGACAGCTTGGATCCCAATCACATTCTCTCACCCGGTCGCTACGAATTTCTTTAAATAAGCCTAACAATCTACTGCTAACTGCCCATCTCTCCCCCAATTCTAATGACTTCTAGCACTTCCAGCAAATGGCAACATCTCCGAATAGATTATCTTCCGTATATCACTGGTTGGTTTGGTAACTTTATCGTTAATAATGCCCTTCTAACCATGCTAATTTATCGCTACGACCCGGGCATTCCCAATGACTATAACTTATCCATTTTATTGCCCTCTGCTTTAGTGGGAATAGCGATAATGATTAGCCGTATTGCTGGAGCTTTTGTGCAGCCAGTGATCGGTTATTTTTCCGATCGCTTTTGGAGTCCTTGGGGCAAAAGAAGACCATTTATACTGGCCAGTTTACTCCCTTTAATTGGTGGTTTTATCCTGTTGTTTAATCCCCCTAATAACTTAAATCAAACTACTTACTTCATTTATTTAGTCACCATGCTTTGGGTGTTTTATGTGGGTATGGCATCCTATCATGTTCCCTATTTAGCCTGGTTGCCCACTCTCGCTAAAAGCCCAGAAGGAAGGGTTAAATTATCAACTCAAATCGGAATTTTTGGTTTAGTTGGTGCCACCATTGGTGGGATTATTGCCCCTTGGTTAACTGATAGCTATGGTTTTCAGGGAATGGGTATTGCTATTAGTCTTATTGGGCTAATTACCCTAGCTATGCCCTTGCTAGAAAAAGAAGAATATACTCCTTCTAAGGGGAAATATCCTAACTTTAAAACCACCTTAACGGCGGCTTTTACTAATCGGACTTTTTGTATCTATATGATCACCATGATTTTGGCGTGGATGGTGATTAGTATTATCTCGGTAATTCCGACTTTTTTAGTAATTGCTCTCCTCAAAAGAGAGGTAAGTTTTGCCGCCGTGATTAATACTATTATCGTCGGTAGTGCCTTGGCTGGATTTACCCTGGTTTTACCCTTAGCGCAAAAATATGGCAAAAAACTGGTTTTTCAAGGTTCTTTAATCTGGGTTGGTCTGGGTATGATTGCCATGGCCTGTGGTCGTTTTTGGTGGCAAGATTCTTTGATTCCCTGGTTAATCCTTTCGATCATCGCTAATTTAGCCCTAGCCAGCTTTTTTAGTCTGCCGAATGCCATGTTATCGGACATTATCGATCAAGATGCGGAGCAACAGGGAATGGGACGAGAAGCAATATTTTTTGGTACCAGGGGTCTCCTAATTCAATTTAGCCAAGGTGCGGGGTCTTTTCTAACAGGATTAATCCTGTCTTTCGGGAAAACTCCTGATAACCCCTGGGGGGTACAAATTGCCTTTTTGTCCGCCGGTATATTATCCCTAGCAGCGGCTTTTGTCCTACGGCCTTATGCCATCAAAAAATAGTTCTTTCCTCGCTAATCTGTTATTACTCTTTACAAAACCCTACTCATTTGGAACTAGATTATGACTTCCCCCAATCCTGTCACTAAACAGCAAGAAACTGCCATCAAAAAACTGCGATTGCCTTGGCGATTAATTATTACTGGTATCCTAGCGGCCACCTCGGTTTTTGCCTATCCTACCCTGCGTAATGTCCTCTTAGAAGACACCTCTGAATCCACCACCTCAGAAGAAACCGCTTCGTTAGCAATTGATAAGAGCAAGACGGCAGCCTTACCGGTGCGAACCTTAACTTTAAGTCCTGTCACCCATCACCAAGAACCGCGCCGTTATACGGGTAATATTGTGGCTAAACGGACAAGTGAACTAGGATTTGAGCGTTCGGGACAATTAATTAGTTTATTGGTTCAAGAGGGTCAAGAGGTACGCCGAGGTACTTTAATTGCTACTCTAGATACACGCAATTTAGAAGCACAAAAACAAGAACTCATCGCCCAGCGATCGCAAGCTACGGCTAAACTGCAAGAATTACAAGCTGGTTCCAGGAAAGAAAGTATCGCTGCAGCCCAAGCAAAAGTCCGAGATCTCAGGGAACAATTAGCTTTAGCCCAATCTAAATACCAAAGACGGCTAGGATTGTATCAAGAAGGGGCAATTACTAGAGAACAACTCGAAGAAGTGCAAACAGATGTTAATGCACAACAAGCGAGAATTGATGAAGCCCAAAGTCAATTAGATGAACTCAAAGCTGGTACTCGTCCCGAATTGATTTCTCTGCAAAAAGCCGTTATTGACCAATTTGATGCCCAACTGAAGAATATTAAATTAGAGATTGAAAAAAGCCAACTTCAAGCCCCCTACGATGGCACTATTGCCCTCCTTCACGTCAATATTGGCACTGTTGTTTCTGCAAGTAATCCGATCGTTCGTTTAGTGGAAAGTAATAAACTGGAAGCGCGTATAGGGGTTCCCATTGACCAGTCCGAAAACTTACCAATTGGCAGTAAACATCGTTTAAAAATTGGTAACAAAATATTAACAGGACAAGTCACTTCAACCTTGCCCCAAATTGATCCAACTACCCGTACCGCCACGGTTATTTTAAGTTTAAATCAGACTCAGGGCCTGATTCCAGGGCAAGTGGTCAGCCTAGAATTATCTCAATCAGTTCCACAATCGGGCTATTGGTTGCCCACAGAAGCTTTAGTACAAGGCACGAGAGGATTATGGTCTTCCTATGTTCTAGGAGAAGCTAATCCCGATAATCCTCGACAGTTTACCGTCAAACGCCAAGATTTAGAAGTTCTAGCGATTCAAGGCGATCGCTTGTTGGTGCGCGGGACGCTCACCTCCGGTGATCGGGTGATCGTCGAAGGGGTTCACCGCATTGTACCCGGGCAAATGGTGGAAATTTGGTAGTCAGCGGTCATTAATCAGCTTTATTATCCCTAATAATCTCCAATGAATAACTTATTTGAACGTAAACCTAGATTACTAATTCTTACCTTAATTCTGATTATTGTCTGGGGATTGTCTTCCTTTCAAATTTTGCCGCGCATGGAAGATCCCGAAACAATTAATCGAGGTGCCACCATTACCACCAATTTACCCGGTGCCAGTCCTTATCGGGTCGAATCCCTAGTGACCGAAAAAATTGAACAATCTCTCTCTAGCATCAAAGAAATTAGCCTGATTGAGTCCTCCTCAGAATTAGGGCGTTCCACGGTCAATATTGAACTTAAAGATGAAGTGACTGATGTGGATCCCGTCTGGTCACGCATTCGCGATCGGATTACCGATGTCATCCCGCAACTACCCCCAGAAGCCCAAAGACCCTTATACGAAGAAGGATATAGTAAAGCCTTTAGTTTATTGACTGCCATCCTTTGGGATCTAGATACCGCTCCTAATTACGCTATTTTACGCCGACTTGGCCAAGAACTGTTCGATGAATTAGAAGCCCTTTGGGGAACCGAAAGGGTCGAGTTAGTCGGGGTTCCGGCCGAGGAAATTTTAGTCGAAATCGATCCGGTGAAATTATCCTCTCTGGGCCTAACCGCCGTCGAAGTTGCCCAACAAATTCAAACCAGTGATGCCAAGGTCGCCGCCGGACAACTTCGCAGTAATCGCAATAATTTATTATTGGAGGTCGATACCAGTTTAGAATCACTCTCTCGGATTCGAGCAATTCCGATTCGTTACAGTAATGATGGACAATTTACCCGTTTAGGAGATATCGCTCTAGTTACCAAGGGAATTCAAGAACCACCACCAGAACTAACCATTATTAACGGTAAACCGGCTATTGTGGTGGCCGCTATGATGGAATCGGGGCAACGCATAGACGAATGGACAGCGGCAGCCCAGGCCAAGTTAGACCTGTTTCGCCCTTCTCTCCCCCAAGGTGTGAGCCTCAAGATAATTTTTGCCCAAAATCGTTATGTGGCTAACCGACTCGATGGATTATTCAGCAACATGATCCTAGGGTTACTCTGTGTCATGGGGACAGCTTTTGTGATGATGGGATGGCAGTCCGCCTTGGTGGTGAGTGTATCCTTGCCTTTATCGATCCTGATGGTCTTTGCCGGTATGAATCTCTGGCAAATCCCCCTACATCAAATGTCGGTGACAGGAATTGTTATTGCTTTGGGACTTTTGATCGATAACGCTATTGTGATTGTCGATGAACTGCAAAAAGGACTACGGACGGGAATAGCTCACGAACATATTGTTGCTGAAACCGTTAAACAGTTAGGGATTCCCCTCTTAGCTTCTACCCTAACCACGATTTTGTCTTTTATGCCGATCGCTCTTTTGCAAGGAGGCACTGGCGAATTCGTGCGTACTATCGCCCAAACAGTGATCTTAGCCTTGGTTAGTTCTCTAATTTTGTCCCTAACGATTATTCCTGTCCTCAGTTTACGTTTATATCAACTGACTCATCGCTCGCACCAGACAAAAACCCATTGGTGGGATACGGGAATTAATTTACCGCTCCTAACGGGTTGGTATCGCCAAATTTTGAGGTTAATTCTCTATTTTCCCGTATTAGGTCTGGTTATTGGCTTGATTATCCCAATTACTGGCTTTGTTGTCGCTGGCACTCTCCCAGAAGAATTCTTTCCGCCGGCAGAACGAGATCAGTTAACCCTAGAAATCGAACTGGCCCCCACCACAAACCTAGAAGTAACTCAGGTAAAAGTGGCTCAAGCTGCAAAAATACTGCTAGATCATCGAGAAATTGGGGAAGTTCACTGGTTTTTAGGGCGTAATGCTCCCCCCTTCTACTATAATCTCTCCGATGGCATCAAAGACTCTCCTAATTTTGCCCAAGCATTGATTCAACTTCGGCAAGTTTCTGATGAACCCCAATTGATCGAAACCTTACAAAAACAATTAAGTCAAGCTCTACCGATGGCAAGGGTATTAGTCAGCCCCCTAGAACAGGGTCCACCGGTGGGAGCCCCGATCGAAATTAGGGTTTATGGCTCAGAATTGGAGATGTTAAGGAAAATTGGCGAGTCCTTACGGGAAGAACTGGCAAAAATACCCGAAATAACCTATTCTGTTGCTGATTTAAGTGAAATTCAAGCTAAGTTAGCCTTAAAAATTAATGAAGAAAAAGCTCGACTGATTGGTTTGGATAATGCGGCGATCGCAAGTCAATTGGATAACCTTTTAGAAGGTTCTGTGGGTGGCTCGATTTTAGAAGCAACGGAAGAATTACCCGTACGAGTCCGAGTCGCTAATCGCGATCGCGAGCAACTGCCACAAATTGCCTCTTTAAATATTCTCGGTAATTCCGCCACTGCTGAACGGGCGAATATTTCCCTTTCCTCCGTGGCAGAATTTGATTTTCTCCCCGAATTAGCCACGATTCCTCGACGAAATGGCAAGCGAATTAATACGGTGAAGGCCTATGTTCAAGCTGATGCGATCGCTGCAACGGTTTTAGACGAATTTCGCCAAAACTTAGAATCGGGCAAATTTTCCCTTCCGGCAGGGTATCGGCTCGAATTTGGCGGAGAGGAAGAAGAAAGAGATACAGCTGTGGCTAATCTAATTGCTAGTGTGGGAGTCTTGGCGATTCTAATGCTATCAACCCTTGTTCTTTCTTTTAACTCCTTCCGTCTTGCTGCCCTAGTTACTGTCGTCGGTATTAGTTCAATTGGACTAGCCTTATTTTCCCTCTGGTTATTTGAATATCCCTTGGGATTCATGTCCATTTTAGGCACTATCGGCTTAGTTGGGGTTTCCGTTAATGATTCTATTGTCGTGGTAGCGGCTTTACAAGCTTTACCCCCCCATCTTCAACGCCAACGCAAGGCAATCCGGGAAGTGGTCATTGCTTCCACCCGTCACATTCTTACCACTACCTTAACCACCGTGACGGGATTTGTGCCATTATTCCTCTACGGCGGCGCTTTTTGGGAACCCCTCGCTATCTGTATTTCCATCGGGGTGATCGGAACCACCTTAAGCGCACTGGTATTTGTCCCGTCGGGATGGTACTATCTCGCTCAAGCCCAAAAGGTTTCCCCTCTGTCTGTTTCTGAGTAGCTTGATTAAATACCACTTTTGTAGAGACGTTGCTGGGCAACGTCTCTATTGATTTGAGTAAAAATACCCTGAAAGTCCTCTCGGCTCCACTGCCCTGATCCGAGAAAATAGGGATAATTGGCTGGGTTAAATATAATCGAGTTTAAACAATAGATAAGTTTTTTAACAAGAGTAGTGTTAGATACTAATTACCCGATGGACTGGGGTAGAATTGGAAAAACCAGTGCAACTGTTTTAGCCAAGCTACTTAACTATGATGAAAATTAACTTGCTGTTCGCGTTATCTTCTCTTAAAAAATCGACAAAAAACTTTACATAAACTCAAAAGAGAGCCTGATAAATTGCTCATCTAAAAGCAGAGTGAGTTATCGGACAAAGTTTTTAGGTGCTTTTGTTGATTACTTCTTAACCACCATCTTATAAGTAGAAGAAGGGAGATGAAAGTTAATCAGTTACTAAGACTCTACGAACAAGGAGAGCGGGATTTTTTAGCCATTGACTTGATGAGTCTAGATCTACAACAAGTGACTCTAATCGCTGTCAATTTTGCTGCGGCCAATTTGCGCGGAACTAATTTGAGTCGCTCTTTTCTGACTAAATCAAATCTGCGGGGAGCGAGTTTAAATTGGGCGAATTTAACCTATGCCAAATTAAGTCAAGCGCAATTAGTGGAAGCGGACTTAACCAAAGCTAATCTCACCGGGGCCTTTATGGTACAGGCAAACCTGCGTAACGCGCGATTAAGTGGGGCGGATCTTTCCCATGCTAATCTCCGGGGAGCGAATTTATGCGGGGCGAATTTATGCGGGGCGAATTTATACTTAGTTAATCTCTTGGAGGCAACCCTAGATAAAGTCAATCTCAATTGGGCCAATTTGCAGGAAGCGCGGTTAAGTGGGGCTAAATGTCGTCAGATTTCCGCAAGGGAAGCCAATTTTAGCGGCTCTTTTGTTAAAGAGGTGGACTTTCAGGGGGCTAATTTAGAAAGGGCTAATTTTAGCGAGGCACGTCTGACGGGTAGTGATTTACGCGGGGCCAATTTAGGGGGTGCTAATCTAGCGGGAGCGCGGTTACAAGAGGTAAATCTACAGGGAGCGGACTTGAGGGGTGCTAACTTGACGGGGACTTGTTTTGAGAGCGTCACCGGTTGGACAGAAATCGTCCAAGAAGATGATATTTTTCCCCTAGACTGGTTTCAGCCTCGTTTTGCCACTTAAAAGTCAATATATCGGCCGAAATCCCCTCCTTTTCCTATCGATTAACGATTAGCTGGAGTGGTTAATCTTTGGTTAGGAATGGGGATTGGGGGAGCATTATTCGGCTCATCCTCGAAGGGTAAAGCAGGGGGAGGAGGAGGAGTGGTAGCGCCGGGAGATGGTGCTGGAGATGGTGTGGGATTAACGGCAGCGGGGGGACTTTTCGGGGTGACGACGGGTGCGGGAGAGCTAAAACCGAGGAGATCTTTGCCAAAGGGAAAAACATTCCCCCAGCGTTGAATATTGGGATGGCCAAACCAATCTTGACGGGACACCTTCACCGAGAGCAAAGGTGCGATCGCTCCTGATTTTTCGGCCGTTATTAATAAATCAATTTTATTAAGACCCTGTTGTTGATTAAAACGACTGATGATAGTTTTCTCCGCTAATTGCGATGCTCTAGTCAATAATCCCTCGTAGGATTCTCCCTGTTGAACTGCAATAGGAAGATTAACAGTGGATTGAGCTAAAACCACATCAACGGCGATAATTCCCGTCAGCAGCGTTAAAACAGTAATAGACTTGTACATAGGACAGACGGTTAAACAGGCACTCCCTGGCTAGGGTCGGGATCTTCCCTGTGAGAGTTCCCCGATCGCTTTCTTAAATTACCATAACCGCTCTCTGGCCACAATGGAAATTTTCCAGTAGCGAAATCGTCCTTAGTCCCTAGCAATAGGCAATAGGGGAATAATTAGGGCTGGCTGAATAAATCTAAAAACTTTGTTGGATAATATCTTTAGGCTTTTTTCAAATCAAAAAGTACCAGCCATTGGAGTGATCAGAGGGAAAATTCCGGGACTTTTTCCCTGAAAATGGGTAAAACCCCACACCCCACACCAACGAAAAACTTTTTCAGTATAACCTAATTGTATTTGTCCCTATCGACCAGAGGTTGTTAATTATGACACAAACTAGCGAAACCGTTACCTATTCCCTTGAATCTGTCCTGAAAGAAATTAAAGATAGTATTAAAGAGGTTAATCAGAAAATTGACTCTCTCCAAAGAGATATGGGTCAGAAAATAGATTACTTTCAGAGAGATGTGGATCAAAAATTTGACACCCTGCAAAGAGATGTGGATCAGAAAATCGACAATCTCCAAAGAGATATGGATCAAAAATTTGACAGTCTCCAAAAAGATGTTAATCACAAATTTGACAGTCTCCAAAAAGATGTTAATGATTTAAAGGTGGAAGTCACAGAAATCAAAGGAGATATTAAAACTCTTGATCAGAAAGTCGAAACAATGGATAAACGACTGGAAAAAGTCGAAGATAGTTATGCGATCCTAGTTAAAGATATTGCTGACTTGAAAGGGTTTAAATCCCTGATTATCCCCATGGTTGTGGCTTTTTTAAGTGCCGTGGTAACTTTGGGATTGCGCGGCTTTTTTCTTGGCAACAAACCTTAATTTTTTATTTCAATAAAATAGTTATC
>NZ_SFBV01000196.1:0-20908 GCF_007095585.1 Microcystis sp. M_OC_Ca_00000000_C217Col | reverse complement strand
TTCATCTCGCACAGAATTAATTGCCCACTTTTCCAATTAAAAGAATAACTCAATCCTTTAATGATACTGGATTTTGAAATTGGCTGATTAACCAGAGCAGGCAATTTTCTGGGCAAATTCGGGGATATTGAGGATCGTTCTGGAACCAGCATCAGCTTTCTTGCTAATTTGTGGCCAATTAGCGGCAATTTAACTCTGATGACGTTGGAATAGCTTTTCTAAAGCTTCCTTCAAGGTTGGTTCCATGACAATTTTATTTTGATAAGCAACTGTTACTCTAGCGATTGTCGGGACACTATTTTGGTCTGCCACTAGATACAAAGGTTCTACATAAAGCAGCGATTGTTCAATGGGAATAATTAATAGGTGTCCTTGCAAAACTTTAGAACCGTCCCGATTCCAAAGAGAAATCTGTTGAGAAATATCTGGATCTTGGTTAATTAAAGCCTCAATTTGATTCGGCCCGTACACTAACCTTTGTTTAGGAAATTGATAGAGCAATAACTTACCATACTCTCTATCATCTGAACGAGCTGCCAACCAAGCGATTAAATTTTGCCGACTAGAGGGAGTATAGGGATGGAGAAGAATAAATTCTTCTTTGTCGGAATCGGGCAGTTTCATGATTAAATAATAGGGTGATACAGCCTGGGGTTCCGTGCCATAAATTTCTAGGGGAATTTCCCATTGATCCTCCCGATTATAAAATACTTGCGGATCGGTCATGTGATAGGTTAATAATCTTTCTGCTTGGGTACTAAATAAATCTTCGGGATAACGGATATGACTGCGGAGAGTTTTTGGCATTTCTGCTAAAGATTTAAAGAGATGAGGAAAGATTTTACTCCACGTCTGAATGATTGGATCATTTTCATCGGCAACATAGAAATTCACTGTTCCATGATAGGCATCCACTACCACTTTCACCGAATTGCGAATATAGTTAAATTTATCTTTCCCCGGGTCAGAATAGGGATAGCGATCGCTGATAGTATAAGCATCAATAATCCAATGTAATTTACTACTACTATCGCCCACATCTGCCGCTACTAAATAGGGGTTGCGATCATAATTTAAAAAAGGTGCGATAGTTTGCACGCGATTTTGGATATCACGACGCATTAACAAGCGAGTTTCGGGAGTAAAATCTTGGCTAAATAACATTTGCCAATCCCGCAGATAAAGGGCAAATAGCCAACGTCTCCACCCCTTCCCCACTAAGATTCCTCCCTTTCCATCGTAGGTATTATAGACATTTCCATCCCCGCTAGGAAAATCCAATTCTTCTACGGTGGTGGGAGTCATCACATAATTATTAGTTAATTCCCCGTAGTAAATGCGGGGTTTACCAATGGGAATACTATAATCAATTAATTCGCTAGAAGTTTGGAGGGCTCCTTCGTCTTTATTTGTGCCGATATCTTTGACAAAATAGTAAGGTAAACCCGCAGCAGCTACTAAATTAACCGGAGAAAGAGTGAACCCATAACCGTGGGTATAAACGAGGTGTTTATTCACCCAAGTGTTAGCAGAAGTGGGAACCGCACTATAATCTAATTCTCTAGCGGCAATAATGGTCTGTTGTTTTTCAGATATTTGACGTTCCTCGATTTTTTCAGGCAGTCCTACGCGTACCCGATAGCGATCGATATCAGCATCAGGGAATTTATAATATAAGCGAATTTGCTGTAATTGTCGGTTAGTTTCTAGCAGTGGTTTGGTGTCCCAAAGACGAATATTATCGATAGTTAGATGGTTTCTCTCTAAAACTTCGGCATTTAATTCGGCCTGTGGATCGAAAACTTGGGCATCAATTCTATCTAAGGAAAAAGCCGCTCTTGTGGATTGAATACTTCTTTCAATATAGGGTCTTTCTCTCACTAATTCATTCGGTTGTACGACAGTTCTTTGTAATAGTCCACTGATAATTGTGCCACTTATCCAAACAATTAAATAGAGAAATACAGGAACTAAGTAGGGGTAAAATACCAACTTTTTCTTAGTGTTTTTGTATAACTTGCGACGGTCTTTTTTACCAAATAATGCTTTTTCTCCTAACCATATAGAGGTTATTCCTGCAATAATTCCCAGAATAATTTCAATAAATTGACCAACATGAACATCGATATAACCCGCACCATAAACTACCCCTTCCGGAGAGTAAAGTAGCAGGTAACGCTGAATAATATGGTGTAATACTAGCAGCCCCATTAACCCACTCCACAGGGCGTATAAATGACGCAGTTGCGGACGAGAAAACCCCGGAAATGTTCCCAGAGAAAGACTATCACCCGAAAAAAGATAGGTTAAACTAACAGCAAAAAGAGTATATATTCCCACACCACCGAGCCATAATTCTAGTAACTGCCACAGGGGTAATTGAAAGATATAAAAACCTAAATCATTCCCGTATTGAGGATCGTTAATATTGAAAGGAACACCATAAAAATATTTTAAAAAGTTCGCCCACTGCCCAGCAATAATAAAAGATAGCATGACAGTTAATACTATAGATATTATTCGCAAAAAATACTCGGTTTTAATTAATAATCCCAAGACTAAAAAAGCGATAATTACCCCTTGCCAAAGATTACTGGAAATATCGGTTAATACTTGCCTAATCCAAACTATTTGCAGAGGAGAACTTAGGGAAGAACTAAGGTTAGGGAGATTAAAATCTGGTGTCCAGAGACTGAGGGCTAGTTTACTGTAATACAATAACATTGACCCAATCCAAGCTCCAATTCCCGTTGTGATAATCAAAAGGCCGAGTAAATTAATACTAGGAGATTGAGGACTAAGAGGATAACTATCTTCTTTGGGTTTTTGCCAACGAAAACGCTGGGCTAAACGTAAATTAGTAAAAATAAAGAGTAGAGAAAGAATCGCACTTCCCCAACCTAATCCTAGTTGCCAAGACAATTGTTTCAGGAAAGTGTTTAAATAACCCATCTCGGTAAACCAGAGGCTATTGGCTAAAACTAATATCCCCAACTCCCCGATCACAAGGCAGCCGAGAAACAGTAAAATAGGTTTAGCGATCGAGCTTCGGTTATGTCTGATCAACATGGATAAAGTGATAAGGGAGAGTCTTTTTTCATTCTAGCGATTTTAGTTTCTCCCTGCTGCTTTTTCTTAATTTAAAGATAAACTTAAGAAACTATGACTAGGTTAGGGCAATAATTTCGCTTAAAGTCAGCCATTTTAGCTAGGATTAGCAGACTGGAGTATTTCCCGAAAAATCCTGCGTCGATAGGAAGGGGATTCATTGCTGATATTCCATAAAGTTTCGTAGAAAAAGAAAGAAACACCAAAATTTTGTTGTCTCGATTTTTCCACTTGTTGAGTAATATTAACCATCGGAATCGGACGACCTTTTAAACCAGATAAAATCCCAATAGCTACGGGGATAGATTGTCTAGCTTGCTGTAATTCTGGTTGGGATAATTCCCAGTCAAAGGCGTTCATATCAGTTCGATACACTTGCACTATTAATTCATCAATCAAGTTTTTTTCTTGCCATTTTTGCCAATCTAAAAGATAGGATTCTAGGGAGAAAGTGTAGGGATTAGGAGATAGGGAAATAATCGCTCTAGGTTGCTGCTTTTTAATCGTCTGGGCCAAACTATTCATATAGTCAGTAATTTTATCGGCCCGCCATTGAATCCATGCTTTATCTTGGTAATCTTGCGGTGGTAATTGTCCCGAATGTTCCCTTTGATAGAGTTTAATTGTGGTTTCATCATAGCCAAAATCGGCGGGATAACCAAAATGGTCATCAAACTGAATTCCTTCTATATCGTAGTTAGTAATAATCTCGCTGACTAAATCGGTAATAAAGTTTTGTACTTGTGGATGTAAGGGATTTAACCACACCCGTTGATGCACTTTTCCTTCCCACCAAATCACGCTTTTATCCTGTCTTTGGGTTAACCAATCGGGATGTCGTTTGGCTAATTCTGAATCCGCAGGAGCCATAAAACCAAATTCAAACCAAGGAATAATTCTTAATTTTTTCCGATGACCTTGGCTAATTATTTCCTCTAAAAAGTCGCGATTTTTTAAAGACTTATGGGGATCGATCGCTCGTCCTGTCACTTTTTCTGCTACCTTAGAAGGATAGAGTGTATAACCCCAATTCCAGACCGTGGGATAAATAGTATTAAAGTTTAAATCAGCCAACCTATCAAGGGCATCTTTTAGGGTTTGCGGTTTAAATAATACCTCACTATCGATATTAGTTAACCAAACTCCACGAATTTCGGGTTTTTCTTGGGGTTGATTGGTCGATTGTGCCGGATAATTAAAGGTTATCGTCATGATACAAGCAAAGATAATTAAAAATATTACCCAGCTTATTTTTCCGTATCTTTGACTATAAATCACCAAACTATCGGCGAAATTATTAAAACTTTTACTGATTTTATTCATAATGGGAAGTGGGGAGACTTTACAGTTATCAGTTCACTGATAACTGATAACTGATAACTGATAACTGATAACTGATAACTGATAACTGATAATAACTAAATTATCTCTCTAAATTGCGAGGATCTAGAGAATCGCGTAAACCATCACCGAGTAAATTAAAAGCTAAAACGGTGAGAATAATTAACAAAGCAGGTGGCCAAATTAACCAGGGTTGTAGAACAATAATTGAGGCATTGGTAGCCAAAGAAAGCATATTTCCCCAACTAGGATCCGGTTGTTGAATTCCCAAACCAATTAAACTTAAAACCGATTCGGCCACGATAAACCCCGGCACAGCTAACGTAGCAGAAATAATGATATAACTGGCAGTTTGGGGCAGCACATGACGCAGAATAATATAAAGAGGTTTTGCTCCCATAGCTTTAGCAGCCTGAATAAATTCCTGTTCTTTCAGGGATAAAACTTGACCGCGAATTACCCGCGCTAATCCCGACCAACTGATAAAAGAAGTAATCAGGACGATTAATAAAAAGCGCTGGGTGCTGGTTAATCCTGCGGGTAAAACGGCTGCCAGAGCCACGAGTAAATATATGCCGGGGATAGTCATTAAAACTTCCACAAAACGCATTAAAATCGCATCTAACCAACCGCCAAAATAGCCAGAAACGCCACCAACAAATAAACCGATAGGGAAAGAAATTAAAATCCCGACCAAACCGATAAATAAACTAATTCTGCCCCCGAAAATCAAGCGACTAAAACTATCGCGTCCCGATTCGTCAGTTCCCAATATATTGATTCTACCATCGCCGATGACCCCGAACAGATGGCGATCAAAAGGGATACCGGGGAATAAAGTTACTTCCTCCCATTTTGGCGGCAAAGGTAGGCGAATTTGACCAAAATTATAGGTTTCACCCTTAACCAAGAGACGCAGCGGCAAGGGGTTGTTAAAATCTCTAATTAGCTTCCGCTCACCAGTTTCTATATTAATAGCACTTTGAGTGGTGGGATAGACGTGGGGGCCAATCCACTCACCCTTGTTACTTCCCGACTGCGAGCGCCAAAAGATTTGGGTGGGGGGGAGGAGAGACTGACCGGGTTGAGAGGAGTAGGGAGAGTAGGGAGCGACAAAATCCGCCGCCATTACGCTTAAATAGAAGATTAACAGTAAAACTGCTCCCCAACGGGCGAGAGGATTATCTTTGAGTTTGTGCCACCAGTCCATAGGCGATGAGGTCAATAGGAGAGTTAATCTTTATTTTGCTAGTTTGATTGCTACAATTCATCATACCAACAAAAAAGCTGTCTAATGTTTATCAATCCCCTTGTTTATGAGAAATCTTCTGTCTATCGTCAAGATTTTGAGACAGCGCAACCGTTTAAGCATTTGGTCATCGATAATTTTTTAGTTAGGGAGCAAGCGCAAATTTTGCTGGAAAATTTTCCGAGTTTTAATCCGCAAAAAGCCATTAGTGAGTTAGGAAAAGTTGGCGGGAAGGCGGTTAATGAGGATTTAATCGGTTTGGGGGGTGTTTATCAACAGTTTGGCCGCTACGTTCAAGCTCAAGAGTTTTTAGAGTTAATTTCCCAATTAACTGGTATCGATAATTTAATTCCAGACCCTAGTTTTTATGGGGGTGGAACCCACGAAAATTTACACGGTCAAGAATTAGACCCTCACATTGATTTTAACCTTGATGAGCGTCACTGGTATCATCGCCGCTTGAATTTATTAATCTATTTAAATCCCCAATGGCAAGCAGATTGGGGAGGGAATCTAGAGTTACATTCCAATCCTCGTCAACCGGAAGAGAATAGGATTAAATCTTTTGTACCTATCTTTAATCGTTGTCTTATTTTTGAAACCAATGAATATTCATGGCATGGATTTTCTCAGATTAATTTACCAGAAAATCAACGGCATTTATCCCGGAAATCTCTTTCTATCTATCTCTATAGCAAAGAACGTCCTATCGAAGAATTATCCCCATCTCATACAACTTTTTACATCCCGCGCCCGCTGCCAGAAAATATTCAACCCCATCAAGTTTTAAGCTCGGAAGATTACCAACAAATTAAAATTTTATTGAAAAGACGGGATGATTTAATTCGTTTTTATCAAGATAGAGAACTGAAAGAATCTCAGGATTTAGTTAGTTTAAAATCCCATATTAAACGCTATCTATCCCTCCAATATCCTCGCCTATGGCAAATTATTAAAAGTTTACTCCGTTGGCGAAAATGACCTGAGAAAAAAATCCCTACTTTCTTTGATTGGAAAGTAGGGAATAACCAAAAAAACTAACTGGGAACTTAACCTAATAACTGAGTAGCACGCGCAGTTAAAGCATTGGCAGTTAAGCCATTATAGGCCATAATTTCCCCAGCACTGGCGGTGGTTTCTCCCCGTTTCCAAGCAAAGACATCCCGACGCGCATTACTGCGTAACATAATCGGTTCTAACATGGCACTTGTACCACCGGTTACTCCGATTACAGCATCACCAGCAAAGAGACTATCAAAACCAGCATCATCAAGGAAATTATTATCCGCTTGCGAGCTAGTTTCACTCATCACATCGCTAGGACGGTAGAGACGACGGGGATTAATTACCGAGACGATTTTTACACCGATTCCCGCTGCTTCTAACTGTTGTGCAGACTCAAAGACGGGTAATAAAGTCATATCACCAATGACGGCAAAAACGACTTTTTTACTGCCTTCCGATTCCTGGAGAATTACGCCGCCTTTTTCTAAAGCTTGATGGGTTTGCTCAAAGGTGGTTCGCACCGGTAAAGGCGATTTACTAGCGGTGATTGTAATGCCTTTATTGCTGGTTCCTAACGCCCATTCATAACAGACTTGAATACTGTTAGCATCGCAGGGAAAGAGAGGGAAAATATTACCATTTCGCATCATAGCGGCGAAATAATTTTCAATCTCTGGGCGTTGGTGTGTCCAACCATTACGTCCTTGCTCCAAGGCTCCGGCGGTGAATAAAGTAATAGTAGAAGGGGTGGGACGACGTAACTCGGCCATCGCTTGGGTTACAGTCTGCCAAATCGGTAAACCATTGATAGCAAAAGACTCGTAGGAACACCATAAAGTCCGCGCTCCCAAGAGAGATAAACCGACGGCTAATCCGGCACAGGCATCCTCGCTTAAAGGCTCATAAACTTGACCTTTCGGACTCTGGAAATAGGTATCATCGCTGGTGGGGTGAATAATCTTTAAACCGACGTTAATATTATTAATTCCCGAAGCGGCATTACCATCAGCATTAGTGACGACAAAATTGGGGTCAGCTTTACCCACAGCTACCACAAATTCCCCCATAGCAGTGGTGGCCACTTTTTTATCGCCACCCACAGTATATTCGGTCATCGGTAAGGTTCCTAAATCCGGCAGCGGGAAGACTTTTTCCGTTACCACTGTTTCCGCTGCTGGACCCCCTCCAGAGCGCTCGAAATTAGTACGAACAATTGCCCAAGCTTCAGGGGGTAAAGCGCGTTCTTGTAAGGCAGTAACGATATAATCTTTTTCTAAAGAATCTCCCGGATAAAGATTATGGGAAGCTGCTCCCCGTTTGTGAACTCCCGCCCCTTTAAGTTGTTTAATAATGATCACCGTTAGTTTACCACCTAGGGCTAATTGGGCGGCTTTATCCGTGGCCATTAACACCGCTTTCATGAACTCCAGACGCTGGTTAAAAGAGAATTTGGTGCTATCTACATATTCCCCATTTTGATTAGCATCATCGAAGTCTTTGGCATTAATGAGAATCACTTCCTCGAAACCATTACCGCGCCAATAGGCTTCCATTTCGGCGTTAGTTTTCAGGGACACCATGCTATGGTGTTCTTGGGAATAGCCATTCCAAACTAAAATCGGCAGAAAATTGGTAATTTCTGGATAAGCAGTGTGAAAATGACCGAAACTACTCATAATATACGGTTCTCCTAAACCACCATCCCCGATAGTCACAGGGAAAAGGGTATTAGGGTGTAATTTGGCCGCCGCCATGGCGAAATGTTGGCCTTGGCCCAAAGGACCAGCCGGCCCGAGCAGTCCGGGGATTTGTCCGGAAAGATGCCCTAAAAGTCCGTGTTTTTCCCGAAAACGTTCTCCCAATTCCCTGACGTTGCTGATGCCCATGGCTTCGAGAGAGCGATCGAGAAAGACGTTACTATAAAAACCGGGGGCATGATGGCCCACTTCGGTGAAGATATTTTTCTGGCCTAACATCATCAAAGAGGCAATTACGTCGGCAGCGCTGGCAAAACCGCCGGGGTGTCCCGATTCTTTGGTAGCGGTGATTTGCAGGGTGAGGTAACGCAAAGCATCGGCGGCTAGGAGAGTTTGATAGATAGCATTTGGGTCATTAGCGGCAATAATAGCGGTTTTTCCCTCAGCGATAGCGGCTTTTCCTGCATATTTATCAAATTCGGGTAAGGAAGTCCCAAAATATTTTATCCCTTGACAAAAATCGGGAATTGTGCTAGTAGCTGTCATAAAATTAATATACCCCTTTACATACAGGCAATCATTAAAACTATCTTACAGTTAGCGGTAACTCTCGATAGATGCGATATTACAGGGGGTTTCCATAGGCGATCGACTATTTGTGCTACACTAATCGCCAATGTTAACGATAAAATTAATCCTATTGATCATGTTAAATAGCGGCCAATTACAGCATTTAATCAGCAAATCACTGCGTTATCTATTAATTATCGGCACTATTGCCCCTCTAACTTCCTTAGAAGCTCGCCCAGTCCAAGCTACTCCTCCTAGTAGCGCTGCACCCGCTAAAGAGGCGATTGCTCCTATCCCCGCAGAAAGCAAAGAGTACACCCTAGGAGAAGGGGATAAAGTGCGCGTCACCATCTACCAAGTCGCGGATTTAAGCGGCGATTTCCTTGTTTTAGCCGATGGAACCCTAACTTTACCTCTGATTGGTAGCGTCAAAGTGGAAGGAATGACCGTCACCGAAGCCGGCCAAACCCTCGCTAAACGTTACACCACCTATCTCAAACGTCCCGTGGTTACTGTTAGCATTCTCACTCCCCGGCCTCTGCAAATCGCCATCGCGGGGGAAGTCAATCGTCCGGGTACTTATACAATTAACCCCGAACAAAGCCAAAAAACGCCCCTATTGACCGAAATAATCCGGCAAGCGGGGGGAGTAACCACCGTGGCCGATATTGGTCAAGTTCAAATCCGACGCAACCTCAAGGGACAAGAACAGCTAATTCAAGCCAATCTCTGGCAATTAATCCAAAAAGGCGATAAAACCCAAGATGTTAGCCTTAGAGATGGTGATAGCATCGTTATTCCCACTAAAACGACCCTTAGCGTCGGGGAAGTCAATCAATTAGCTGATGCCAATTTTGGACTAGATAGCGATCGAGAAATTAATGTTACTGTGGTGGGAGAAGTTTATCGTCCGGGGTCCCATCGCATTGTCCCCAATCAAGTTAACACCGTCACCACAGAGAATAATCGGGGAATTCGACGACAACCGGCCCGACTAACCCAAGCTATCCAAGAAGCGGGAGGTATCAAACCCCTCGCCGATATCCGACAGGTGCAAGTGCTGCGTTACACCCGTGACGGTTCCCAGCAGAAAATCCCCGTAGATCTCTGGAGTTTGCTCGATAAAGGCGATATGACCGCTGATATCATCCTCCAAGAAGGGGATACGGTGATTATCCCCACCGCTACTGAAATCTCGGCCAAGGAATCGGAAACCCTAGCATCGGCCAGTTTTGCCCCCAAAACCATTAACGTGAAAGTGGTCGGGGAGGTGAAAAAACCGGGGACAATTGAAGTTCCTCCCAATACCCCTCTCAATCAGGCAATTTTAACCGCAGGAGACTTTGATAAGCGTCGCGCCAATCAGTCCACAGTGGAATTAATTCGTCTCAATCCTAACGGGACTGTCACCAAAAACTCAATTAACATCGATTTTTCCCAGGGTATCAACGAGAAAACTAACCCGATTCTCCGCAATAATGATGTGGTTGTGGTTCATCGTAGCGGTCTGGCCTCTGCCACCGACACCCTCGGCACGGTTTTAAGTCCCTTTACCGGTCTGACAGGCCTCTTCAACGGATTTTTAAATCTTTTCCGTTAAAAAAGTTCACTTTACCCCGATGTCATTAGCCCAGTAATCGAGCTAATAATAGATATAGAAACGGCAAAAAGTCGTGAGCAGTCACGGCTTTTCTGCTCAATAGACTCAGGAAAGAAAACTATGATTTTTCTCCTTACTCTAGCCCTCATCGCCCTGTCGATTAGCTATAATGTTCAAGGCGAAATAATTAGCCTCAGTACCCGCTTATTAGGTCTTTTTTGTGGCTTGTTAAGTTTGTTCTTTACACCCCTACTGGTAAAGGTTTTTATCCTTGTCACTTTAGTCCTCTTTAGCTGAGATTTTAAACCCTAAACCCGACTAAAACCCTAAGCATACATAACCCATCAAAAAAACTGTTATGCAAAAACGCTATCTCGGTCAGACTAATATAGAAATTACTCCCCTTCTTGTGGGTACTTGGCAAGCAGGAAAAAAGATGTGGGCAGGTATTGAAGATGAGGAAAGTATTAAGGCTATTCGTGCAGCTTTTGAGGCAGGAATTACCACTGTAGATACAGCCGAAATCTACGGGGAAGGTCACTCAGAATTGATTGTCGCTCAAGCTTTAGCCGATGTGCGAGAACAGGTAATTTATGCCACCAAAGTCTTTGCTAATCACCTCAAATATGAGCAAGTTATCGCAGCTTGCGAGCGCTCTTTAAAAAACCTCCAAACTGATTATATCGATCTTTACCAAATTCATTGGCCTAGTGGCTCATGGAACACAGAAATAGTGCCTATTTCTGAAACTATGGCCGCTCTTAATTATCTAAAGGCACAGGGAAAAATTCGAGCTATAGGGGTTTCCAATTTCTCCCGCTCTCAACTGGAAGAAGCCAGTCAATACGGCAGAATTGAGAGTATTCAACCTCCCTATTCTCTCTTTTGGCGCTCGGTAGAAAAGGAAATTATGCCCTATTGTATAGAGAATAATATTTCTATTTTGGCCTATTCTCCCCTTGCCCAAGGTTTATTAACAGGAAAATTTAGAAATGGTTATCAGTTGGCAGCGGAGGATCATAGAATTAAAAATAAACTCTTTCATGGCGAAAACTTTCAGAGGGTACAAGCGGCTTTAACTCAATTAGAACCCATTGCTAAACGCTATAATTGTTCCCTAGCTGAATTATCTCTTGCTTGGTTAATTAAACAACCCCAAACTAATGCAATTGCTGGGGTAAGAAATGCCGCTCAAGCAGTTAATAACGCTCAAGCAATGACAATTAATTTAACCCCAGAAGACCTACAATTAATTGATAATATTGGTAAACAGGTAACTGATTTCTTGGATGATAATCCTGTGCTGTGGGATTTTTAAAAATTATGCAGCAGTTATCCTAATGGTGAAGACAGAAGTTTTGGTGGGTGCATCTCAACATTTGCAGAAATACCGACAATCAGCAATTATCAGTGACTCTTAAATTGGTACAAAAATATGAACAATCGCGTCTAAGCATCCCACCGAAAAACTAATGCGCTCCGGGGTTTGGGGGCGGCGCCACGACCCCAACGGGGGGTTTGGGGGGTAGAACCCCCCAAAAGCTTGGATTGAGTGATAAAATCGAAAGTAACGCCCAATTTTAAAAGAGAGTTCCCTTTACAAATCCCAACTTAGTAGATTTACGAAAGTGAGATTCAGTTCCTGTTCTTTGATTGTAACTGGCTACTTAGTTGATGATAGGTGGTGCGTTAGTAACGCACCCTACGTTTTACTTAGTAGATTTACAAAAGTGAGATGCACCCTATTTAATTCTTAGGAAAAAGCCTGTATAATGATAGCTATAGTCCGATTCTTACCGCAGGATTATCCCTATGGCTAAATCGAAAAAACACAATCTGCAATGGATTAAAGAAACCCTCGACTTAAATCCAGATCATAACTGGAAATCTAGTCCGGGTAATAGTATTTTTGTAGCTGGTCGCGGTGCAGTTCGCTTTGAAGTTCCTCAAGATTGGCATTTTGAACCCGATGATAATTCCTTTCGTTTTTTGGATAGAAAACCCCCCAATGATGATTGTCGTTTAGAGGTTTCCTATAATTTACTTCCCCCCGGAGATTGGAAAGAATTGCCCCTGAAAGGAATGGTCAAAAAATTAGCTCGTGAAGATAGCCGCAATCCTCACGAAATTGGCGAAGTTATCCAAGAAAAACGCCAAACTGTCCGCATTGTTTGGGTGCAAATTCAATTCATCGACCCCCAAGAAAATCGACCAGCTTATTCGCGCATTGCCGTGGGTATTGGTTCTGGTGTTCAATGTTTAATTACTATGGATTATTGGGTCGATGATGCGGACAAATTCACCCCCGTCTGGGATACGGTTATCTCCTCGCTGGTGTTAGGTTTATACATTCGCGATCCCCGCAGCGGTTTAGCTTTCCCCGACTAAAGGTAATAACAATTTTGCAGGAAAATTTCCTTGACAAAAAACCTTAATTGTGATAATAGAAAAATTGATCGCCCGACTCGCGTGGGGATAGCTGCCGGTCCCCGCATTGACGGGATGTGCAGGAAAGCAAGAGGCACTGAGACTCAAACGCAAGCTATGACCTTGAGGAATAGTGATAAAAGTGGCTTGCATGGCAATATTTAGGGGCGATTCGGGATTATTTACCCGTTTATAACCCTGAGTGATATTAAAAACCCGACCATCGGGGGTAACTTGAGAAACCACCGCGCAGATATCGAAACTAACCGCATCTGCTTGACAATAACAATCCAGACGGGGACTGCCCAAAATCGTTAAATCTTTCCCTAGGGGGGGAGAAGTGTAGGTAATCACATCACTGCGACAGTCTAGCATGGTGCGGTCGAATATTCCCCCCGGTAGGGCGCTATGACCTCCTAAAGATGGCACTGGTCGCCAAGGATCGTGAACGATGGTATCCTCGATCGCAGGTTCTAACAAAATCGCGCTTAATTTCCCCTCATCCTCGCGCAGATTGGCTAAACCTTGACTAGCAAGATAATAAATTTGCTGATTTTCTCTGGGAAACTTCTCCAGATATCGCCATTGATTAGACCCCATTTGAAATAGATACATAGGAGGATTTTTTAATAATTCCGTTTCCTGACCTTTTAAGAAATAATCAAACCATTGCAGCTGCATTTTATCCACGGGACTAATTGCCTCTTGACCATAATCTATCTCTCCTACTTTTCTCCCCCAGGGTAGATGAGTCCAAGCACCAATAATTAGCTGTTGGGGATAGATAGAACGCGCTTGCATTTCTTGGTATAAACCCAAAGTTCCCCGGAGATGAGGATCGAACCAACCCCCGATATGTAACATCGGTAAATCGATATTTTTTAACAGGTTTTGCGGTGATAAATTTTGCCAATAGTCATCGGGAAGATAACGAGTAATCCAATCGTGATAAAAAGAATCAGCAGCTAAATCTTGCAGAATTTGGGGAGAGGCAGCAATAGGATCAAAAAGGGGTAAATTTCGGGAAGCTACCCAGAGTTTTTGATAGGCAGTTTCGTCCCCTTTTAATCTAGCTGTTTCCGCCGCTAATTGTATTGCCCAAGCGAGATTATATTGTAAATTAAATGCTTCATTTTCATAGCCCCAATCTCGATATAAATCGTGAGCTATCATTGCTGGGCAAATAGTTTTTAAAGCAGCATGACCATTAGTAGCGGCGTATAATTGAGTCATTCCCTGATAGGAAAAACCATACATTCCCACCACACCCGTATTATTAGGAATAGTTAAAACCCATTCAATGGTTTCTAATCCGTCGCTAATTTCATGGGCAAATAAATTAAAATTTCCCGTCGAGTTTCCCCGTCCCCGGACATCCTGAATTACTACAATATAACCCTGACGTGCATACCAGCTAGGATGGGCATAAACCACCGTGGAAGCGATCGTTTTTCCGTAGGGTTGTCGCATTAGTAAAATGGGAAAAGATTCCCTACTATCGGGAAGATAAATATCGGCAGCTAAACTAATGCCATCTTTGGTGATCAAACTAGCCGTTTCTTTTTTTATGGGGTAGGGATTAAACATTATTATCTCTTTCAGATCAAAAATACTGTCGGGTGGCTCAATCGAGAAAACTTGACAAAGACCAGATAAAGCTTAACTAAATGTTACAATAGAGGCGGACTGCCTCAACTGCCTAGGACTGGAGAAAAATCAGCGATGCTACGACTAGAGAGAATTAGTAAGATTTACCCGACGGGAGAAGTGTTAAAAGATGTCACTTGGGAAGTAAAAACTGGCGATCGCATCGGGTTGGTGGGAGTCAATGGGGCCGGAAAATCCACCCAGCTGAAAATTATTATGGGGGAAGTGGAACCCACCGCCGGGGAGATCATCCGTCCTACCAGTCTCCATATCGGCTATCTTACCCAAGAATTTGAAGTGGATCCCCGTCGGACGGTACGGGAGGAATTTTGGACGGTGTTTCAAGAAGCGAATCAAGTCCACCATCAACTAATAGAAATTCCCCAGCGCATGGAAAAAGCTGATCCCGAAGAATTAGATCGCTTAATTCATCAATTGGATCGCCTACAAAGACAATTTGAAGCGTTAGATGGTTACGGATTAGAAGCGCGCATCGAGAAAATTTTACCAGAAATGGGCTTTACTAGCGATGACGGCGATCGCTTGGTAAGTTCCTTTAGTGGTGGTTGGCAAATGCGGATGAGTTTAGGTAAAATTCTCCTGCAAACTCCCGATATTTTACTCCTCGATGAACCGACTAACCATTTAGACTTAGAAACCATTGAATGGTTAGAAAAATTCCTCAAGGATTTAACCACTCCCATGGTCATAGTTTCCCACGACCGGGAATTTCTTGATCGTCTCTGTACCAAAATTGTCGAAACTGAAAGGGGAGTTTCTACCACTTATTTAGGTAATTATTCTGCCTACCTACAGCAAAAATACGAACAACAATCTGCTCAGTTAAGTGCCTACGAACGTCAGCAAAAAGAACTAGAAAAACAGCAAGCTTTCGTGGATCGGTTCCGGGCCAGTGCCACCCGCAGTACCCAAGCAAAAAGCCGGGAAAAACAATTAGAAAAGGTAGAAAAAATTGAAGCACCAATTGCCGATGTGCGTACCTTAAAATTCCAGTTTCCTCCAGCAGTGCGTAGTGGTCGGGAAGTGGTAACTATTAAAAATATTGTTCACATTTACGATGATAAAATTCTCTTTTTGGGAGCAAATCTGGAAATAGAAAGGGGCGATCGAGTGGCGTTTTTAGGACCAAATGGTGCAGGAAAATCCACGCTTTTACGTTTAATTGTTGGGTTAGAAGCTCCCACAGAAGGCTCGATCGAAATCGGTAAACACAACGTTATTCCTAGTTATTTTGAGCAGAACCAAGCGGAAGCTTTAGACCTAACTAAAACTGTTTTAGATACCATTCATGATGAAGTTCCCGATTGGAAAGATGTGGAGGTTCGCAGTCTTTTAGGGCGATTTTTATTCAGTGGGGAAACGGTATTAAAAAAAGTAGAATCTTTGAGTGGTGGCGAAAAAGCGCGTCTTGCTTTAGCCAAGATGTTACTTGCTCCCGCTAACTTATTAATTCTCGATGAACCCACTAATCACCTCGATATTCCCGCCAAGGAAATGTTAGAATCGGCTTTAAAAGTTTATGAAGGCACGGTTTTAATTGTTTCCCATGATCGTTATTTTATCTCCCAGGTAGCTAACAAAATTGTCGAGATTCGGGATGGGGAATTAATTGTCTATGCAGGAGATTATCACTATTATCTAGAAAAACTAGACGAAGAAAAACAAAAAGCCGAACAAAAACGCATTGAAGCAGAAAAAGCCGCTAAAGCTGCCGCGAAACGGGCTAAACAAAAGGCCAAAAAAGGTTAGAATGTAAAGTATCACCCTATCCACGATTATCTATTCAATTAATTAATCTTATGGCAGCTATAAAAGTAGGCGATCGAGTTCCCAATTTTTCTCTCCCTTCCCAAACAGGGGCAACGGTTAATGTCAGCGATTTAATCGGTAAAAAATCCCTAGTCATTTATTTCTATCCCAAAGATGACACTCCGGGTTGTACCGCAGAATCCTGCGCTTTCCGCGATAGTTACGAAGTGTTTACCGATGCGGGTGCGGAAGTTATTGGTATTAGTGCCGATAGTCCCCAATCTCATCAACAATTTGCCCAAAAATATAATCTTCCCTTCACCCTTTTAAGTGATAGCGATAACCGAGTCCGTAAATTATTCGGTGTTCCCTCTACCTTATTCGTCCTCCCCGGACGAGTTACCTATATCATTGATCAAGAGGGAATCGTCAGACATATTTTCGATTCTATGTTAGATTTTAAAGCTCACGTTACCGAATCTTTGAACACGATTAAATCTTTTTAGGTTGATGATTATGCAAGAAATTAAAACATCTATCCCATAATTGGGACAGTTCTGACTTAAAAATAAAATTAATGGTGTGTTAATTTTGACTAACACACCCTCAATCTGCTTTAGTTATTGGCAAAAATGACGGCTGGAAACAGAAGGCTAACATAGGCAAAGCTAACACCCAAAAGTTTGTCGTTATTCCTTATAACCGTCTAATTGAAATGTTAACTTATACTAAATCCGTTGAGTAGTGGTTTCAAGTTACAACATCCTAAGAAAAGCATTCCCAAATCCGTTCAGCTATGGGATAGAGAGGTGCGTAGTTCAGCCAAGGAGAATTAATCTCTCGAAGTAAAAGTGAAGGGAATTTCTCAAATGGAATTCAGTCTGTTTATAATTGACTATACTTTTACTAACTATATAGTAAAGACTTTCAGGGTGTTTTGCTTGACGACTCCAATGGACTTGCTATAGGAACGATAAAAGTTCACCTTTCTTGGCGCGATGCTAAATAACAAACTACAACTTCTGTTAACTAGGGTAGGCCCATGGGCTGTTGGCGGCCTGCTCGGCGGTTTGATCGGCTCTCTGGCCGCGGTGCTGCTGACTGAGGCAATTAAGCAAACCCTCTGGATTGCCTCTAGACTGGATAGTGTCTGGCTACTGCTGCTGCCTCTGGTGGGCGTTACCTTAGCAGTGCTAGTCCTGTTTGGACTGGGTAGGGGGCAACCCGTGCAGACCTTAGCTCCCCGGGAGGCCACTGCCTCTGGCCGCTGGGGTTCTCTCATGGCCTGGTACTCCTTCCCCCATGACATTGCTCGCGCCGATCTGACCGGTGACGTGGTCAACGCATCCGGCGCGGAAGAGCGATTCCCCTGGAATCTAGCACCGTTGCGCGCCCTGGCCATCCTCTCCACTGTTGGGCTGGGCGCGCCCATGGGAACCGAATCACCAGCGGCTCATATTGGCGTGGCGACGGGAACTTGGTTAGGTATCATAAATCCAGCCCTGCGTCAACTGGTGCGTCCCCTGGCCATCGGTGGCGGTGCGGCAAGTGTTTCTGCTCTGATGGGAATCCCTCTGGTGGGCAGCTTTTTTATGTTTGAGTTGAGTCAGCGACGCCAGGTTCCGATCACCCCGGAGCGAGTGGCGGCGATGTTAGCCGGGGGACTGGTGGGATGGGGAGTCAACGTTGCCTTTAAGCTGCAACTGATCCGGCTGGTGGTGCCGCAGGTTGCCCCGACTGACTTCTGGGATGCGGTGGGTGCTACTTTGTTGATCGGAGCGATCGCTGGCACGATTACAGCCCTCACCGGTGAGGCGATCTACTGGGCCAGAGGCTTGCGGAACAGGCCCGCCACTCGTCTCCTGATCGGTGGCCTGGTGATGCTATTCTTGGCGATCGTGATCGGACAGGTGGCGACCCCTGCAGCGGCTTTTGGTCCAGGGGGAGCCGCTATCGTCTGGGCCGAAAACACTGAAACGACTCCTTACCACCTGTTGGCGGTAGCTCTGCTCCGGGCTGCCGCCACCACCGCTGCCGTTTTAGCTGGGGGCTGTGGTGGTGTGTTTGTCCCTTTTCTGGCGATCGGCGACCTCAGTGGCCGGGTGTTCGCCACCACCTTTGAGATTTCGGGGGATCTGGCGGGTGCGGCAGGGGCAGCGGCCGGCATTGCCGGCGGCTATCGCCTACCTTTGACCGCCGTGGCGATGGTGCTGGGGGTGGGTGGCCCGGGGGCGGCCCAGCTAACCTGCCTTGCTACAGTGGTCGTCGCCGCCCTTTCGGGATTGGTGGCCGCACGGGCAGCCAATCAACTCTCCAGTTCCCTGCGCGCAATGTTCCGCTAGAAGCCACCGTCAGGGGATTGAAATCAAATTTGCAATCCCATTGAATTTGACCCCGTATTATGGGAACTAACCCCCACAAGCCTTGCTACAGGGCAAATTTAGAATTGCTGCTTTAAACCCAACTTGTCGTAAAGTGAAATAGGACTGACCAGTGCCACCGATTTTGATTAGCAAACTCCCATGATTCATCAACCCCCGGCGGGGACAAGGGATTTATTACCCCTAGAAGTTACCCAAAAAGGCTGGATTAACGATCGCCTTCAGTCTGTCTTTCAGCGTTGGGGCTATCAAAGGATCGTCACCTCCACCATTGAATGGCTCGATACCCTCACCGCAGGCGGTGCGATCGATCCCAGCACCGTGATCCAACTGCACGGGGATAGTCAAGGACTATCGGGATTACGCCCCGAATTAACCGCTTCCATTGCCCGTAGTGCCGTCACCCGCATGAGTGGGGAGTCCTATCCCCAACGTCTCTGTTATCGGGCCAACGTTTTTCGTCGCCCTAGTGCCGGTTATCACGGTCGTCAAGTGGAATTCTATCAAGCGGGGGTAGAACTGCTCTTTTCTGGCGGTTTACTAGCCGATGCCGAGATTTTACTGCTCCTGGCCGACTGTTTCGATAGTTTGGCCGTCCCTAACTGGCAGATTATTTTAGGAGAAGCGGGTTTGACTCGTTCGCTACTTTCTCCCTTTCCGGATCCCTTACGGGAACAGGTGAAACGCTGTTTAGCCCTCCTCGACTACGTTAGCCTCGAAAATCTTCCCTATCCCAACGAAATCCTCCGGCAGCAAGCCCGACAATTATTTCATCTGCGCGGTAATCCTGAGGATGTCCTCGCACAAGTGGCCCTATTAGCCCAGGAAGAATCAGCCCAAAAAGCCGTTAATAACCTTAAATCCCTAGTAGAGCTGCTTAATGCTGATCGCTCTAGTCCTTTCCCCCTAATTCTCGATTTAAGTCTCATTCAAACCTTTGATTACTACACCGGCATCGTTTTTAAGGCGGTTAGTGATCACCAGCAAAATCTCAGTATTTTAGGCCAGGGCGGACGCTATGATCAATTATTGGGCGTTTTTCATCCCCAAGGCCAATCGGCTCCGGGTATCGGTTTTTCCCTGAATATCGAAGAACTGCACGGAAGTCTATTATCGGGGCAGACTTTACCCACTCAAGCTCCCCCCCTCGACTGGTTGCTTGTCCCTTTGGGTAATAACGCCCAGATAGCGACTTTTAGTAAAGCTCGCTCCCTTCGCACCAGTGATCCTAATCTGAGGGTGGCGATCGATTTAGGTGGTCGCAGCGAGGCACAAATTCGCACCTATGCCCGCGATCGAATGATTAAAAATCTCGCCTGGGTGCAAGAAGATGGTTCCGTGATCGAAGAATCTCTCTAAAAGGGGGCAAAAGCGGCGAAAATACTGCCTTCTGCCCGCTGCTATAGGACTCTATCTAGGGTTTGCGGCAAAAAGTACGGGCGAAGCATTCGGGCAATAACCTATCGGTGAAACCGTAGATTTTTTATCCGAATGCTTCGCCCCTACAGGACAAAGATGTAGATGTAGGTTGCTCTAATGGGAAGTTTTGTGACGACAAGTAGCATTGATGATATTTATGGGGAATAATAGATTTAGATGAGTGCCTAACTTTCCAATTGGTAGCGACTTGCTATGAAACAACCAACCGCCAATTATGATGAACCCTGGAAAGAAGCATTAACCGAGTATTTTGAAGCGTTTTTATACTTCTTCTTTCCTGAAGTTCACCAACTAATTGATTGGACACAAATTCCCGAATCCCTAGAAAAAGAACTCAAACGAATTACCGCTTCAGCAAAGACAAAAAACGTTTCGCTGACAAACTCTATTCAGTTATCAGTTATCAGTTATCAGTGACTAATTGGAAACAAGTAGCAATCCCTTTGCTATAATAGTCATGGCACACCTGAAAACAAAAGCGACTACTGGGAAGCTGCCAGAACGGGAACAGTGGAAGTGGAAGTTAATCAGGGGATTATATGAAAAGGAGTTTAAGAGGGAACAGATAATTAAACTGTTTGAAATCATCGACAATATGATGACTTTATCCCCTAAATTGCAGTCAAGTTTAGAGAGTAAAATTAAACAATTTGAGGAGGAAAGAACCATGCCT
>NZ_SFBV01000195.1:0-3628 GCF_007095585.1 Microcystis sp. M_OC_Ca_00000000_C217Col | reverse complement strand
GATAACCATAGTGATTATGGGGTACAATTTTATGACTTTCCGGGTTGTATTAGTGCAGGAGAAACCATCGAAGAAGCGAAAAAAATGGCAACTGAAGCCTTAAAAGGTCATATTTCCTTCATGTTGGCAGATGGGGACGAAATTCCCACCCCTAGCACCCTCGAAACCATTTTAACCGACGCGGATCATCAAGATGCGATCGCTTTTCTACTCATTGAGGTATCAGAAGCTATTTTAAAGCATCAGGAATTGTGTGTAAAAAACTAGGTGCAGTCTCTAGCTTGGTTTGAGCGAATAAATATGTTAAAGAAAACCTCTCAATTCTCAGGGAAAGCGAAACCCAACACCCAACACCTAAATCTGTCTGAATCTTTTTGTTGGGTTCCCTTGGGTGTATTGTTGGGTTTCCTTACGTCAATCCAATCGACTTTAGTTTCGTAGGTTGGGTTGAGCGAATAAATATGTTAAAGAAAACCTCTCAATTCTCAGGAAAAGCGAAACCCAACAGGCAACACCTAAATCTGTCTGAATCTTTTTGTTGGGTTGCCTTGGGTCTATTATTGGGTTTCCTTACGTCTAGTTTCGTAGCTTGGGTTGAGCGAATAAATATGTTAAAGAAAACCTCTCAATTCTCAGGGAAAGCGAAACCCAACAGGCAACACCTAAATCTGTCTGAATCTTTTTGTTGGGTTTCCTTGGGTTTATTGTTGGGTTTCGTGCCTCAACCCAACCTTGTATGATGATTAGCGGCTGATTCATCGGCAATAAGAGACTCCCCCGCTCTTTGAAGGCTTGAAATAGCCAAATCTTGAAGCCTTTGTCAAACCTGAGCTTATTTTTTCGAGAAATTACTGCATTTTTAACATCCATTCTACCGCCCGTTCATAGAGTTCTAAATTACCAGTTTTTATCAAAGCATTAGCGGCTTTTTGCAAATAGTTAAGGCTCGCTACTCGACTACTAGGATTTTTATCATCGTAGGTGGCAAGAGCCAAGTTATAATAAGCTTCGCCATAATTTGGCTGATAAGTAATTGCTAATTGATAATCAGCGATCGCTTCCTTCTTATCGCCTATTTTTTCCTTAACTAAACCTCGATTATAGTAAGCTTCAGCATAGTTAGACTGGAGAGAAATAGCCATATTTAAATCCTCCAAAGCACCAGCATTATCTCCCAAATCAAAGCGAATAACTCCCCGGTTATTATAGGCGATCGGATTATTGGAATTCAAGCTAACTGCCTTATCTAAATCCTCTAAAGCACCCTCCTTATCCCCAGTTTGTCGTCGAATAATACCACGATTATTATAGGCGATCGGATTCTCCGATATTCTCGGTGTTACTTGTACATTATCGGGAATATTAGCGGTATCCGTGCGTGCATTTCCCCGATTACTATACACTGTCACATCGATAGGATTAATGCTCAAAGATTGCAGATAATCTGTAATCGCTCCTTGGTCATCTCCCACGTCGGCGCTACTATTCCCACGACTATAGAAAATTCTCGCATCACGGACTTTTTCTAGGAATACATTATAATCCTCGATCGCTCCCTGTTTATCCCCTTTTTCAAAACGCGCATTGGCCCGTTTATGATAGCCTTCTGGATCGTTAGGATAGGCAACTATATAAGTAGTATAATCTCTTTCGGCCGCAGCAAAATTTTTCAGAGCAAAATAAGCATCTCCCCGGGCCAGAGCATGACAAGAGACGTTATAATTAGGAAGAAAATCGGTTTCTCTGGAGTTATAAAAATAGTTTTTGTCGGCAGATTCTTGGATATTTTCGCTACAGACAGAGCGAGAAGTAAAACTAGGTGTATTGATCCGATCATCTTGGTCTAAGGCAATATTATAATTATCTACTGCCTCCTGATAACGCCCCAATTTATACAGCACTAACCCCCGATGATAGTTAGCGGCTGCATCGTTACGATCTCGTGCAACTGCTGCACTAAAATCCTCTAAAGCTCCCGCATATTCTTGATATTTATTAGCTCGCATTAACCCCCGATATACATAGGCTTTTGCGTCTTGGGGTTGCAGATAAATTGCTTGGTTATAATCTTGAATTGCCCCTTGATTATTGTTGAGTCTTAGGTGAGCATAACCCCGTTTAAGAAATGCTCTAGCATGGGGAAGTTTATCGTAGTTGGGATTAAAACGAATGAAAAGTTCTAAGTCTTTGATGGCTCCATTATAATACTCGATCGCTGTTTGATATCTTTGCGGGGAATTATTCGATAAATTGGCTAATTCTACTTCCTCGTCAGCGATTTCAAGTTGTACTCTGGCACGGTTTTGATAACTGCTAGGAGCATTCTTGGCTAAAAATAGTTTGGGTGAGCATTTTAAAACGATTTGATAATCCTTAAAAGCCTCTCGTTTTCCCCCTATCTTTTCTAAAGCTATAGCCCGATTATAATAGCCTTCAATTAGATCGGGTTTGTATAAAATAGCCAGATCATAATCTTTGATAGCCTCTGCATAATTTCCCCACTGAGAGTATAGCTGTCCTCGATGATAATAGCCGCGATAATCTTCAGTTTCATAACCAATGAAACGCTGGTAATAATCTAAAGCCAAGGATTGATGATTGAGCAAAGACGCAATAATTGCTAGGTTAAAGTAAACTTCGCTTTTATTGGGATTATACTTAAAGGCTTGCTGAAAATCTGAGCGAGCAGCTTCTAATAATTTTAGCTGATGCTGATCCTTGATTCGGCTTTCTCGCTCAATCAAGGGTGTTTCTTCCTCAATAACAGGGATTTCCTCAACTATAGGGGTTTTTTCCTCAATAACAGGTATTTCCTCGGCTATAGGGGTTTTTTCTCCCTCAATCACCATGGCTAACTTTAACACACCTCTTTGATAATAGGCTTGAGCTAGTAACTGTCGATCTTTGAAGGCGGGAGCATTATAATTACTATACCAAATGTATTGACTGAAATCATCGATCGCACCGTTTTGATCGTTGATTTTTTCTCGGGCCATTCCCCGTTGAAGATAAAGTTTAATCGTCCCCAGATCGCTAGGATAGACTCGCAGAGTGGCCGAATAATCAGCAATTTCTCTTTTGATGGCATTAGTATCAACTTCTTCCTTAGAAATGACGGGACATTGCAGGTTTTCCACTGCTTTCACCGAGCTAACTTCTAAACCAAATAATTCCCAAAATAACAGGGGAGACAATAAAAGTATTTTTTTTAAAAGCTTGACATTTAAACTATTTTGTGCAAGTGGGGTAATGGCTTGCTCTGTCAGGGTTTTAGTGATTAAGGATTGTTGTGGCTTGACATCCTCGCCGCCGTAAAACGGACGGCGATTCCCAAACCTCACGATTTGGGTTTCTGCTTCTTTCCCTTGCGGGGTTCCGCACCTGCCTTAACAGATTCACTCTGTTCTGGTCTTATGGTCGCTCTACAGACTGACACCGCAAGCCCTGCGGCCAAAATATTTTTACTCGCGTTAACATCTCGGTCATGGTGAGTCCCACAGTCTGGACAGTCCCATTCTCGAACATTTAACGGCATTTTCTCAGCAATATACCCGCAATTACTACACCTTTTAGAGCTAGGAAACCATCTATCTATTTCGATGTAATTTCTCCCATACCAACGGCATTT
>NZ_SFBV01000194.1:0-2850 GCF_007095585.1 Microcystis sp. M_OC_Ca_00000000_C217Col | reverse complement strand
CCCTTATCAAGGGGGATCCCCCCGCCTATCGGCACCCCCCTTATCAAGGGGGATCCCCCCGCCTATCGGCACCCCCCTTATCAAGGGGGGCAGGGGGGATCGAACCTAAAATCCATTTTTAATTTAATTATAACCAGCTACTTAATTGATCAATTAGCTAAAAAAGCCAGAGATTAGGCTCTCTGGGAAATTGGGGGATAAATCAGCTAGAAACTAGAGAGGCAAGCTCAACCGCCTGAGAAAGGGACAAGAAACCAGACTAAACATAAGTTGCCCAAAATAGCGTAAATTGTCTATAAATTTGTTCAACGACTTAAATTAATACAAATGTTCGACTGTATTATCATCGGTGCGGGACCAGCAGGAGCGACGGCGGGTTATCATCTAGCTAAAAAGGGACGAACGATCCTGATCCTCGATAAAGCGAAATTACCCCGTTATAAACCCTGTGGTGGGGGGGTATCCCCGGCAATTAAGCAGTGGTTTGATTTTGACTTTACCCCCGTGATCGAGAATACCGTCACGCAAGTACAGTTTACTTGGAAACAGGGGGATACCGTCACCACTAAGTTAAATATGCTAGAACCGATGTGGATGGTACAAAGGGATCGTTTCGATGATTTTTTAGGTCAACAGGCGATCGCAGTCGGGGCAACCATCCAAGATAACAGCGAAGTTACCCAGATCAAATTCGTCCAAGATCACTGGCAAGTTACCACATCCCAAGGAACATTTTCAGGCAAATATCTGATTGCTGCCGATGGTGTTAGGGGCAATACCAGTCGCTGGTTGGGATTACCAGCGAAAAACGAAGCGATCGGTGCTACTCTCGAAATTACTAACGCAGAAGCGACTATTCCACCCCAAAAAGCTTTTTTTGATTTTGGTTCCCTAAAAAATGGTTATATCTGGGCTTTTCCCAAGTCTAATGGTTACACAATTAGTGGTGCTTGTTTTAAGGGCAGCATCAAATCCGAGGATCTGAAAAAACAACTGTTAAATTATGCCCGTCAAAAGGGCTGGAATTTAGAGGATTATCGCTATGGTGAGTATGCTTTAGCCCTTTGGAACGGAAATCAACCGCTACACGCCCAAAATGCCCTAATTACAGGGGAAGCGGCGGGGATTCTCGATCCGCTCATCGGTGAGGGTATCCGTCCGGCAATTTTGACGGGAGTTAAGGCAGCCGAGGCGATCGATCGAGCTTTAGCCGGAGATAATCAGGCTTTAGCGGGCTATAGTCGGATAATTCGGGAAGAATGGGGTGAAGATATGGCTTTAGCGGCCAAATTGGCTGGTTTATTCTATCAATTTACCCAAATCGCCTATAATGTCGCCGTTAAACGTCCGATCGCCGGTCAACTGATGGGACGTATTCTCGTGGGAGATTTAAAATACCGGGATGTTACGGAACAAGCGATGCAACAATTGAAAAAGCGTTTACTGCCCGGATTCGGTTGGTGATAACACCTCCCGCACCAGGGTGGGGGTGACTCGATCGCTAATGGTAACTTGGCCGATTGCCGTTGGTAAAATAAATCTAACCTTGCCATCTTTAACCTTTTTATCGGCAGTAAGAGCATTAACCATCTCATCGGCATTTAAAGGCGGCATATGGGTTTCTAAGGCCGCTTTTTCGATTAAATCGGTTTGACGTTGATTTTCCCCGGCGGTCCACATTCCCAGTTTAACTGCGATCGCTCCTGCCGCCACCATCCCCAGGGCCACCGCTTCCCCGTGGTTAACGCTAGTATATCCCGTTAAACTTTCAATGCCGTGGGCGATCGTGTGACCATAGTTTAAGATCGCCCGCAAACCCGCTTCTTTTTCGTCTGTGCATACCACATCTGCTTTCGCTTGGCAAGACTTTGTAATAATTGTTTGCAATAGCTCGCCATCGATCTGAGAAAAACTAGCTAAATTGTCCGAGTCTTCTAACTGTTGAAATAACTCGGCATCCCAAATTACACCGTATTTAATCACTTCTGCCATTCCAGCCCGAAATTCTCGCACGGGTAGGCTTTTAAGCACGTTAGGATCGATCAGAACTAATTTCGGTTGATAAAACGCCCCGATCAGATTTTTGCCCTGGGGATGATTAACACCAGTTTTACCCCCGATGGAAGCATCTACCATGGCTAACAGGGTGGTGGGAACCTGGACAAAATTAATGCCCCGTAACCATGTGGCTGCCGCAAATCCCGTCATATCCCCGATCACACCACCACCGAGGGCAACCATAGTCGAGGAACGTTCCAAACGGTGAGCGAGGGCGCTATCATAAACTTCGGCGATCGAATCGAGGGTTTTATAATTTTCGCCGGCGGGGATCAGATGAGTAAAAACGACAAATCCCGCTTTTTCTAGGGAATTAACGGCTGTATGTCCGTAATAGTCAAAAATTTCGGGATTAGAAACCAATAAAACCTTTTTACCTAAGTTTAACTGGCTCATTTCTGCACCGAGATTAGCTAAACTGCCCTTCTCGATCAGAATATTATAGGAGCGATCGGGTAAATTAACGGGAATGCAAATAGCCATAGGGTGTGGGGTGATGTTTCAGTGATCAGTAATCAGTAAACAGTAATCAGTAAACAGTGATCAGTAAACAGTGATCAGTAAACAGTGATCAGTAAACAGTGATCAGTAAACAGTGAAAAGACAGTGGGAAACTGCCATTTAATGCTGCTCACTTAATACATACTGCTCACTGAAAACTTAAATCTGATAACTGATATACTTTAGACGTTCATAATCTGAGATTTATTAAACTTCTGAAATCGTAGAGTCAGCAAGGAATCCAGTTCTTTTTTATGTTTCAGATGGGCATCATTCAGACATTCATAAATA
>NZ_SFBV01000193.1:0-28403 GCF_007095585.1 Microcystis sp. M_OC_Ca_00000000_C217Col | reverse complement strand
ACTAGCATCGGTTGACTTATCCCCAGAATTACGGGAAAAAATTCTGCAAGAAGGGTTTTATGTGGCTCGGATTCATGACCAAGTATTTGAACTCGATATTCCTGATAATTTTCAACCTCAAATCTATTAAGTAGTCGTGCAAAATAAATTTCCTAGTGAAGAAAGGCAAAAGGCAAGAGGCAAGAGGCAAGAGGTGGTTAGATATGTGTAATTAATTTTGCTTAGGTACTTAAAACCTCAAAGGCGATGAGAGCATCCCATTTTCGCCAATCGCCTTCTACAGATGGGAAGTTTTCTCCTGAAACTGGTTCACACAGACAATCCCCCAATCCAAAATCCAAAATGAGATGTTCCCAACCCTTCAGGCTTTGGGGAGTCTCACTCGTTCCAATGTCCTTGAAACTATTTCCAACTTAGCGCCTTTAATCCTTCATTTGGAGGGGGAGGTTGCCTTAAGAGAAGTGTATCAAAGTATTAGGGATGTTAGTCGCTGGTGGCGGTGATGCTCATAAATCAATTAGAAGTGCTACGATCAGCACAGGCCACCATAATACATTTTTTTGCCAAATACAATAATTTCTAGGTAATAAAACAATGGCTCAATTACAAACCCTAATGCCTATACTACAAGAATTTCGCCAAGAATTAGCAAAGTTTTATGGAAAACGGTTAGTAAAACTCATCCTTTTTGGTTCACAAGCGAGGGGTAACGCCAATGAGGACTCAGATCTTGATATTATGGTCGTATTAAAAGGCCCCATTTCCCCTGGAGATGAAGTGATTCGGATGGCAGACATCGCTACTCAACTAGACCTTAAATATAATACCTTCATTTCTTTGATTCCCATCGCCGATGAAGACTTTGTACATCGACAAACCCCATTAATGGACAATATTCGCCGAGAAGGGATTGTCCTGTGAACCAAAACCAAATTTCGTCCTATATCAATCAAGCTAATGAAGAATTAGAAGCGGCCACCCTATTACTTGAAAAAAATTATTATCGTGCTTGTATTTCTCGTTGCTATTATGCCATTTATTGTACAGTCCAAGCTCTGTTAATAGTTAAAAATATCAATACTCGTAGTCATCGAGGGGTACGACAGCAATTTTCTCAACATTTTATTCAAACAGGGGAATTACCATTAGAACTATCAAAAGCGTTAAGAATTACCTATGATTTACGACAATTAGGAGATTATGATCAAGTTATTGAAATAACTAGGGAACAAACACAAATTGCCTTAGAATACGCCACAGTATTTGTAGAACAAGCAAGCCACTGGCTTAATACACATTAGTTTAGTATAAAGAGATAGATAAATTATCAGGGTAAGCTCATCTAATTTGGTATAAATTGTACTTGACAAAGATTTCTGAATAGGGTAGTGAAATCGCCATAGCACCGTCCCGCACCGCCAGTACCCAGACTTAGCCGCTGCTACCTCTGTATAATTTATAATTAAGCCTTAGTCTCACTGTTGTTCATGAAAATTAACGAGGAAATAGCTCATGGGTAAAGGTTTTGCCCCCAGGGTGAGAGCATCTCAAACGCTATTGACAATTAGCCAATTTTGTGAACCGCTTGCTGTGTGGGCATTTCAAGTGATACCAGTCAATCAGAATAGTTACGAAATATTCACATTTGGTCGATTTTTGCTTAACAATTGAGATGGCCAATTCTCCTCAAATATGCCTGAATCGCTCTCTGGATAAGCAAATCACATAAAGTTGATTTTGTCAAGAATTGTTAAGATGCGCTTACCCTGTATTGACGTAGATATTATTATTCTTGCTCATTGGCAGTTATTAAAAAAACAATATCCGAGCCGTTATCTAGTCATCGCTACTACCAATGTCAAACATTTTCAGGGATTCGCAGAAGCTTTAAATTGGCAAGATGTTAACCTATAACAGCTTTGAGCTTGATCATTTTTTCACTTTAATTACTTAATCTTATGCAGTTTATTGATCGCGCCGAAATAGAAGTAGAAGGGGGTAAGGGAGGTGATGGAATTGTCGCTTTCCGTCGGGAAAAATACGTCCCCGCCGGCGGTCCGGCCGGCGGTAATGGGGGAAAAGGTGGTTCGGTGATTTTCGTGGCCACTCAGAACCTGCAAACCCTGCTAGATTTCCAGTATAGTCGCTATTTTAAGGCCGATGACGGTAAACGGGGCGGCCCGAACAACTGCACCGGGGCCAACGGTAGCGATCGCATTATTAAAGTTCCCTGTGGTACAGTGGTTTACAATCTCGATAGCGAGGAAATTATCGGCGATTTGGTCACTCCCGAACAGACTTTAATCGTCGCTGCTGGAGGAAAAGGGGGATTAGGCAACCGCCACTTTTTAAGCAATAATAATCGCGCGCCTGAATACGCTTTACCCGGTTTAGACGGAGAAAAACGCCATTTACGCCTAGAATTGAAGTTATTAGCAGAAGTGGGACTGATCGGGCTGCCCAATGCGGGAAAATCCACCCTAATCTCCGCCGTTTCCTCTGCTCGTCCCAAAATCGCCGATTATCCCTTTACAACTCTTATCCCTAACCTGGGAGTGGTACGCAAACCCACAGGAGACGGGACGGTATTCGCCGATATTCCTGGATTAATCGAGGGAGCGCACCGAGGAATCGGCCTAGGACATGAATTTTTACGCCATATCGAACGCACACGCCTGTTAATTCATCTTGTCTCCTTGACAGCAGAAGACCCGATCGCCGATTATCAAATTATCCAGGGAGAATTGGCCGCCTATGGTCGAGGCTTAGAAAAGCGATCACAAATACTGGTTTTCAACAAAATTGATGCTGTGGACGAGGAAACGATAGATAACTATCAAAAGCAGTTTGCTAAAATAACCAATGCCGAGATTTTGACTATTTCCGCCGTAACAGGAGCCGGATTAACCACTCTACTCGCCAAAGTTTGGCAGCAATTAGAGCAACTGGAGAGGGTCGAGGATGAAACCCCTTCCCTGTTTTCCTAAAATCGCTCGTTAGTTGTTGAGCTGCCGGGGTGCGGGTGGTCGTCGATTGCTCGGTCTTCTTTCCGTACCTTCAAAGTTACCATTAGAACGACGGGTGCGGCGCTGTTCGCCTTCATTTTCGGCCGCATAGACTTCTAGATAAAGAGAGCGACCCGCACTCGCGGCCGCCATTTCTAGGGTAGTTCTAATCGCCTGTAAATTGCGTCCTCCCCGGCCGTAAACTTTGCCTTTATCGGCATCATCGAAGGCTACACGCACCCAAAGACGTTCATTTTCCTTACAGCGCTCGATATCCAATCTCAGACTGGCCGGCTCTTCCAAAAACGGCTCGATAATAAATTTCACCAGTTCGAGATAATTGGGGGTACTAGGCATTGATTTTCTCGAAAATTTTCTGTTTGGTGAGAATGCTGCGCACGGTGTCCGTCGGTTGCGCTCCTTGTTGTAAGCGTCGGATGATTCCTTCCTCATCCAGACGCACTTCATCGGTGCGGGGATTGTAAAATCCTAATTCCTCTAGGGGACGACCATCGCGACGACTGGTGCTAACGGCCGCAACGATACGATAACTGGCTTCGCGTTTTTTACCAAAGCGTTTTAGACGTAATTTGATCATGGTTACTCAAAAATTCTCCTTTCAGATTCTAACTCATCCCGGTGGTATTTCCACAAGTGGCGATCGAGGAAACGGTCGGCAGCCATTGGCTATTATTGAAAATAACGCCGGTTCTTCGTTACTTGGTATGGATTGATTAGTTCGCTCTAGAAAAAAACAATTAACAAAAATCGCTAAATGCCTTTCTATATAAGGGTTCCATCCCTTATAACTCCCGTCCATTGCATAACACAAACCGAAGAGCCATAACGCCGATATCTTAATGGTGAGGTACAAAGTTGAAGTGTGTTAGTTTTGGCTAACACACCCGAAATTAAGATTAAATTAAACCTCTTGCATAATTAATTTTTGAGGGTTCAAAAACGTCAAAAATAAGGATTAAATCGCATAAAATCTGTAAATAGACCATTTAACTGATTAATGCTCATTCTTAATTCTACTGACTACTGGCTACTGACTCCTAACCCTAACAACAATTTGTGATTTTTACAAGAGGTCTAGTTTTTACCCCTCTCTAACCGTAAACTTTCCCATAATACTCTTGATATTCTTTGGATAACAAAGGTTGCCACCAATCCCGATGATCGAGATACCATTGAATGGTTTTTCTTAATCCCCCCTCTACCGTTTCTTGAGGTTGCCAACCTAATTCAGTGCGAATTTTACTGGCATCAATAGCATACCGGCGATCATGTCCGGGGCGATCCTTAACAAAGGTAATTAAATTCTGAGCAGGTTTCACGGGTAAATCGGGAGCTAATTCATCCATTAACTCACATAACATCCTGACTAAATCGATATTTTTTACCTCATTATTTCCGCCAATATTATAGGTTTCTCCCGCTTTGCCTTTGTGAATAACTGTATCTAAAGCTTGACAATGATCCCGCACATATAACCAATCTCGAACATTTTGACCATCACCATAAACGGGTAAAGGTTTACCCAAAAGAATATTAATACACATCAAAGGAATTAACTTTTCAGGAAAATGATAAGAACCATAATTATTAGAACAATTAGTAATAATTGTCGGCATTCCGTAGGTGTGAAAATAAGCTCTCGCTAGATGATCACTCCCCGCTTTTGAGGCAGAATAGGGACTATTAGGCGCATAGGGAGTAGTTTCGGTAAAAGCCGGATCATCTACTCCTAAACTGCCATAAACCTCATCGGTGGAAACGTGCAGAAAACGATAGTTATCGGGTTGATGATTACTTAACCAATGTTGCCGAAAACTTTCTAATAGAGTAAAAGTTCCCACCACATTAGTTTGCACAAAAGCTCCAGGACCAAGAATCGATCGATCCACATGGGATTCGGCGGCAAAATGAGCAACCGTATCGATATTTTCACCAGCAAATAATTCATCAACTAAAGCTCGATCGCAGATATCCCCTTGCAGAAAACGGAAATTCTTTCTATCTTTCAGTGTCCCTAAATTATTCAAATTGCCCGCATAGGTAAGAGCATCGAGAACAATGACACGATCCTCAGGATAATTCTCGCACCAATGATGAACAAAATTCGAGCCGATAAATCCTGCTCCACCAGTAACTACTATGCTTCTAGCTTGATTCTCCGTCGTCATGGCCACCTCTAGCAAAAGTTCGCTACTTATTTTAGGCTTTTTTGCTTCACACTTCTTCATCAAAAGTGATCCGATCAGAGTGATAATCCGGCGGTTCAACGTGAATTAAAATTCTCACAGGGCTAAATTGTTGGCTTAATCTTGCTTCCACCGCTTCCGTGATTGCGTGAGCAGTTTCCACATCTTGAGCGGAGACAACTAGGTGCATTTCTATAAATACCTGTCTTCCCACCACTCCCCGAGACGCGATCGCATGACAATTAAGCACCCCCGGCACCTCCAAGACAATTTGATGAATCACTTCAGGAGCGATCGCCATTTCATCCACTAACAAAGGTAAATTCTCCTTGAGGACTTTCCAACCACTGCTAAACACCAAAAAAGCGACAGGAAAGGACAAAATCACATCTAACCATTGTAATTGGGGAATATTAGCCGTATTGCCCACCCAAACCCCAACTAACCCCAATAAAACCGTAATTGTCACCCACACATCACTCATGGTATGCCTAGCATCGGCAATCAAAATCGGACTACCGACACGCTGCCCCACGGATCTTTCATAATAGGTGACAAAAATATTCACCCCTAAAACGATAATTAATAGCCATAATTCCGGACCGGCAATCTCGACAGGTTTTCCTCCTTTGATAATACGCATGATCGCCCCTTGCAAGATTTCAAAACAGGCAATCCCCAAAAATGCGGCGATCGCTAAAGCTCCGATCGCTTCGTATTTCAGATGTCCGTAGGGATGATCTCGATCTGGATAGGGAGAGGAAAACCGCATCGCTACTAATCCCAAGACATTATTGGCACTATCGGTGACACTATGGAGAGCATCCGCTTGCAGACTTAAAGCACCAATCCTCAAACCCACCCCCGCTTTGATCGCCATAACCAAAATGTTCAGCAGTAGGGTGATCCAGAGAACTTTTTGGACGGTAGCCCGATTATCTTTTAAAACAGCCACAGGATTATCAGTTATCAGTTATCAGTGGGTAAGTTATCAGTTATCAGTTATCAGTGGGTAAGTTATCAGTTATCAGGGAAATTTCAACTAAAACCCCAAAACCCCAAAAACCCAACTACTTGAGGGTTGAAAAAGGGCAAAAATAAGGATTAAATTGCCTAAAGTCGGTAAATAGACCATTTAATTGATTATTATTCATTTTTAATTCTCCTGACTACTGACGACCGGCTACTGACTCCTGACCCTAACAACAATTTTTGATTTTTACAAGAGGTCTAGTCAACAACAATTGATCAACTCCTGAAATAACAGACTCCCATCGGTCAAATTGAGCATCAGATCGGCGGCGCGTTCGGGATGAGGCATCATTCCTAGCACATTTCCTGCTTTATTGGTAATTCCTGCAATATTATTTAACGAACCGTTGGGATTTCCCGACTCATTTACCTCTCCTGTGGGAGTACAGTAACGAAAGAGAATTTGTCCGTTATCCTCCAGAGATTTTAACGTATCTTCTGCGGCATAATAACGCCCTTCCCCGTGAGCAATCGGCAAATTAACCACCTGTTGTGGTTGATAGCCTCGCGTCCAGACAGATTGATTATTTTCCACTTTTACCGGCACTCGATCACAAATAAAATGTAAATCGCGATTACGAATTAACGCACCGGGTAGCAGCCCAATTTCCGTTAATACCTGAAAACCATTACAGATGCCTAAAACTAATTTACCTTTTTCGGCTTCTTCTCGGACAGTTTTCATCGCTGGCGAAAATCGAGCGATCGCACCACAGCGCAAATAATCGCCGTAACTAAATCCCCCCGGCACCACAATCACATCCACATCCCCTAGATCCGTCTCTTGATGCCAAATATAGCGGGTGGGTTGCTGAAAAATACCCTCTGTCACCGTTGCCACATCTCGATCGCAATTCGATCCGGGGAAAACAATAATCCCAAACTTCATAATTTTTAACTTGGTTAAGTTTTTTAGCAGAAGGTGACAGATAAATTTTAATTATTTGCCCTACCTCCCGTCTTCTGACTTCTATCTACTGACAATGCAAATCAAAGCGATAATTTTCAATTACAGGATTAGCCAATAGTTGATCGCACATTTGATCCAATTGTTCGCGGGCGCTGGTTTCGTCCGCTGCTGTCACGGTAAGCTCAATATACTTACCAATTCGCACCCCGGCCACAGTATCATAACCTAATTGCTTTAATCCCGACTCTACCGCTGTACCCGCCGGATCGAGAACCGAAGGGCGCAGAGTAACATAAATACAGCACTGATAATTTTTTGGCATAGAATTAACTTTGATCGCTGACCTTTTTGATATGAAATCCCAACGCACCCGATCGCAAGAGCGCATTATCCACTTACTCAAAACCTTAAATCGGGCAGTATCCGCTCAGGAATTGTTTGTGGAACTCCGTCAGCGTGACCAAAACATGGGGTTAGCCACTGTTTACCGCGCCCTAGAATCCCTAAAATTACAGGGTGCAGTGCAGGTGAGAACCCTAGCCACAGGAGAATCCCTCTACAGTTCCGTTCAGCAGGATCAACACCATCTTACCTGTATTCATTGCGGTCGGTCTATCGTCTTTAATGAGTGTCCCGTTCATGAATTGGAAGAAAAACTCGAAAAATCCCACCAATTCAAGGTTTATTACCATACTCTCGAATTTTTTGGACTTTGCGATCGCTGTCAACCCAGTTAAGTAAGCTGTACTACATTTAAACTGCCTATCGGGTGAATTTAGTACAAATGCTCAGACTTTCAACTCCAGTGCCGTCTTACAGGGATTAAACTGTTGTTTGTCCCTGGGCTGTTTTCAGGGGGATTAACTCTGGTTGACTGTAGTGATGATGACTGTTGAGGGGGGATAACAAGGGGAAAAAGGGCTGATGTAAACTAATTAATTGAGCGAGGGTTTTCTTGAGATGGGTACGGGGAACGATCGCATCGACAAACCCGTGTTTTAATAAGTATTCCGATGTTTGGAACCCTTCCGGCAATTTCTCGCGCAAAGTCTGTTCAATTACCCGTTTACCGGCAAAACCGATAGTAGCCTTCGGTTCAGCGATAATAATATCTCCCAACATGGCAAAACTGGCCGTGACTCCTCCCGTGGTGGGATTAGTCAAGACGGGAATATACAGTAATTTTGCCTCCCGATGCCGGTTAAGAGCGCCAGAAATCTTGGCCATCTGCATTAAACTTAACATTCCCTCCTGCATTCTCGCCCCGCCGGAAGCGCAGATGATCACCAGGGGTAAACTTTCATCGGTAGCTCGTTCCGTCAAACGACAGAGTTTTTCTCCCACCACCGATCCCATGCTACCACCCATAAAACGGAAGTCCATCACCCCTAAAGCTAAGGGTAAACCATCGATCGTCCCCATTCCCGTCCGGACAGCATCCGTCAGACCGGTTTTTTCTTGGCTTTCTCGGATGCGATCGCTATAGCTTTTCCGATCGCGAAATTTGAGCGGATCCGTCGGTCGAATCTGTTCATCGAGGCAATTCCAAGTATTAGCATCCACTAACTGGCGAATTCTTTCTTCACTTTCCACCCGATTATGATGACCGCAATCGAGACACACCAGTTGATTAGCTAATAAATCCTTCGTATAGGCCAAAACGCCGCAATTTGGGCATTTTGTCCATAAACCATCGGCTATTTCTCGTTCCTGTTGTTGTTGAACCTTGGGTTCTGTTTTTTGGCGATTTGCAAACCAATCAAATAGAGACATAGTTTAAAATAAAGATAATTTATCGACTTTCTTCTAGAGGACTTAATAACAAAAGCGCTGTCCAGCGATCTTGGGGACGGACTTGTAGGGCGGCCTGATGCCCCTGGCCGCAATAAATACCAGGGCCAATAGCGATAACGCGACTGGGGATGTCGTGAGCTTTGAGCATTTCCTGTAGCCAATCGGCTTCCCAACTACTGGGGGTTGTTCTAATGGTGATCCAAGACACGGAAGACTATTGTATCAAGATTTAATTACAGGATAACTTTTTTACAAGAAAGGGAAAAAAATGGTTTGATAGGCTGAGATGATCTTATCACTCCAAAATACACTCATCAGAGCGCCGAGGGCAAGAAATGGACCGAAGGGTATAGCTTGTTTTTTCCCCATTTTACCGAGAAAAATGCCCGTCATCCCGATGGCCGCCCCGATAGCGCAGGCCAAAAAAGCGGTGACTAATAATGCTTGCCATCCTAACCAAGCACCGATCATGGCCGCTAATTTCGCGTCCCCTCCCCCCATGGCCTGTTGTCTGAGGGCAAAACTTCCCCCCCACCGGATCAGATCGAATAACCAGACTCCTAAAACCGCACTAGCGATCGCTGAAAAGAGATAGATAACAGTTTGATTATTTTGCCAACCCAAGAGAGTCTGAAAAACTATCCCTAAAACTAATCCCGATTGGGTGAGGGAGTTAGGAAGCGTCATCGTGTCAAAATCAATCAAAGCTAAAGCTAATAACCAACTGAGGAGAATCCAATAGCCGAGGGTCTGCCAAGAAAAGCTAAAATCTCCTAAAACCAGACAAAATAATAAACCGGTAAAAGTTTCGATCGCTGGATAACGGACAGAAATCGGGGTTCTACACCAGCGACAGCGACCCCCTAGCCATAACCAGCCTAAAACGGGTATATTCTCGCTTTTCCCCAACCTATGGTGACATTTCGGACAGTGGGAAGGAGGATAAACTAGAGATATCCCCTGAGGTAATCTATAGATGACCACGTTTAAAAAACTGCCCACCGAGGCACCAAAAGCGAAGACAAAGGCAAAAGTAACTAGATGAAAGAGGGTTTCCATCCTTAAACTGGCAGATAATTGATTAGTTTGTCATCGCCTATTATAGGGGAAAAGATGCCACTATCTCCCCTCTTAAGCATCCAGTAATAATACTTCAGGCTCATCCCTAAAGGTGAATTTTCTTCGGGGCATTTTTAGTGGATAATTAGCGGGGATAACCCTACATAATGGGGGGCAAAACCCCACTATCACCCCCAAGTGGAACCTGACACAATTAAATTATCCCAGTCAGCGAGGACAAATTAATGAAACCGATTGTTGAATCTTTTTACAACTGGTACAGCGGCAAAATCAGTCACCCTAAATATCGTTGGATTATCATTCTGGGAACTATGGTTTATCTTTTTAGTCCCCTCGATATTTCTCCTGACGTTTTCCCGATTATTGGTTGGATCGATGATGGGATCGTCCTCACCCTTTTAACCACGGAATTATCGCGATTAGTTCTTGATTATCGCACTCGCCGTCCAGGAGGAGTCAAGAATCAAACCGAAGTTTCTTCCCCAACCAATACCGTTGATACCGATGCCGTAGAAGTCAAAAGTTAGAACTCTGAAGTCTCAATTTTGACTTCTGAATTCAGGAGATTGCTGTTATTTACTCTCCCCCCGCAACGCACACGAAGTGGTCTCCCCACTTCCCACTCCCCACTTCCTAATTCATAATTCATAATTCATAATTCCCTAAACTGGAATCAAAGAACTATCGACGCTGGCTAAAAGTGTTTGCACCTCCTCATCGCTGGTTTGGGAAAAATCTTCGTACCAAAGAGAAATTGATCTCAATTCGTAGGGTTTATGTAGGCAAATTACTCGATCGACTAATTTTTCTAATTGATCACAGACTTCCGGTGGGGCAACAGGAACAGCAATAATAATAGCAGCGGGATTCCCAGCTTTAAGGGTCAGAATCGCCGCTTTAATCGTTGCTCCCGTAGCGATCCCATCATCTACTAGAATAATCGTTTTTCCCGCCAAGACTGGAAAGGGGCGTTCACCTCGATACAAGCGATCGCGTCGCTCTAATTCGAGCATTTCTTCCTTTGCTACCCGTTCCATCATCGCCTCCGATAGGTGCAAGTCGTCAACGATACTTTCATTGATTACCCGCACCCCATTTTGACCGATCGCCCCAAAAGCTAACTCTTTGCGCTCCGGTACACCTAATTTTCGCACCAAACACAGATCTAAAGGCAAGTGTAACCTTTGGGCAATTTCAAAGGCGATCGGAACCCCACCCCGGGGCAAAGCCAAAACTAGCACCCCAGCACTATTGGTATATTCTGTCAAGTAACTAGCTAATAGTCTCCCAGCCGACCGCCGATCTTTGAGCAGATAAGTCATAACTCCCTCCTAGGGGCTAATCCCCGTGGAGATCCCTAGTCTCCCCTGACTCTATTCTATATTTCTCCGCTCATCTCTAGCTGAAATGTTAAGAAATTTAGCGAAGGCTTGACATTTTTTCGGCTAACCGCAGTTTTTCCAGTCCGGAGATCGGCTAAAATCTTAGGCAAAAGGGTTTTGTAAAGTTAGGTAACAAACATGAATCAAAGTTTAAGTGATGCGCTAGAGCCGATCGCCGCTGCCTTTCGCAGTCTCGGAACTCCCGAACCGATCGTTCATTGGGGACATCCAGTCATGATGGGGATTGTGGTTTTAGTTATGGGTAGTTATACTGCCTATGCCGGTTGGCAAAGCCGTTTAAGCCAAGATGGGGAAGTAGTAGCCAAAAATCGGGCTGATCACCGCAAACTCGCCCCTTGGCTGTTTTTATTTATCGCTCTCGGTTACACCGGTGGTGTTTTATCCCTAGTCATGCAGAAACATCCCATCCTCGAAAGCAGCCATTTCTGGACAGGATCGATCGCGATCGGTTTATTAGCTTTCAATGGATTATTATCCCTCACTGGCTTTGCTGGCGGGAAAAAAGAACTTTTACGGACTATTCACGCCTATATCGGCAGCATTGCCCTGATTTTACTGCTAGTTCACGGTGTTTTCGGTCTTCAGTTGGGATTATCTCTCTAGTTGGTTTATTTATGGCTTCGGGTGGGCTATTTCCCACCTGGAAGTTTTTCACGGTGGAAGACTGTGGCCAAGGAAAATAATTGAAGAAATCATGACTTTAAGCGCTATTGTCGGGATTCTGCGTTTAGAATTAACAGTTAATTTACCAAGAAAGTAAAGTATCGTCACGCAACGAGGAGATAGATATTTTGAAGAAAGTAGAAGCGATTATCCGACCCTTTAAACTGGAAGAGGTGAAAATCGCCCTAGTTAATGCGGGCATTGTCGGGATGACCGTCTCCGAAGTTAGAGGTTTCGGTCGTCAGAAAGGTCAATCGGAACGTTATCGCGGTTCCGAGTACACCGTCGAATTTCTCCAAAAACTCAAGATCGAGATCGTCGTCGAAGATAAGCAAGTCGATATGGTCGTCGATAAGCTGATTTCGGCAGCCCGTACCGGTGAAATCGGAGACGGTAAAATCTTCATCTCCCCCGTGGAACAGATCGTCCGCATCCGTACCGGCGAAAAAGATCTCGAAGCGATTTAACCTCCAAACAAGGGATGATAGTACAATGCTGTCATCCCCCCCATTGAAGGCAATTCCCATCAAGCAGTGTAACCTAATTTGATATCGACCACCAACGACCGATTCCCCCAAACAAAAACTTTGTACCTCACCATTAAGATAAATACTATAATTGCAATCTGCTGAATATCAGTTTAAGCCTTGCTAGAAAAGAGTTTTGCGAATTTTTGGGCTAAAAAAGTACCAGAAACTTGAAGGGGTGACAAGCAGATTGAAAGTGAAACAGGGTGTGGGGGGTAGGGAAAAACCTTGAGACTTTCCCCGAAATGAAGACGAGAGAATTAAGTTAATCAATTTGAAGGGTGACAGCGAGAAGATTTTCCCAGAACCCCACAGCCTAGACCCTGCACCCAGCCTAGACTTTAACCTCATTGTCACCCCTTCCTTCAGCCAGACTAGATATGATCATTTCCGGTGACTAAAAAAACCTCTTGCCTAAAAAGTCATAAATATTATATAATGTTTGATCGTGGCCAAAATCGGTGTTAGGTGGTGCTAAAGGCACTGCCGAGCAGAACCACCTTGGTCGCTCGGTCTTCGCCGGGATACTGAAGATAAACCCTTTAAGTCCCCAAGAAACAAAGACCAGCAACAATCTAGGCAGAACCAGCAACCCTGTCTAGTCCTACTTACGAATCTAACGGGATGCCAGCTTAAATAACTCGAAAAAAGTCATTCAAGTTGGGCAGGCTGATAAAGCGGGAAAGATTTTTCCCGCTCCTATAGCCACGGCCACGTTATTTTTGATTGTCGTCTAGTAAAGATAAAGAGAACAATCCGTGTCTATCGGTATCCTCGGTACAAAACTGGGCATGACCCAAATCTTCGACAACAAAACGGGAGTCGCCATTCCCGTCACCGTCGTTCAAGCCGGTCCGTGTCCCGTCACCCAAGTCAAAACTAAAAAAACCGACGGTTATGAATCCATCCAAGTGGGGTACAAAACCGTCAAAGAAAAAGCCCTCAACAAACCGCTGCTCGGTCATTTAGCCAAAGCCGGTGTCTCCCCCCTGCGGCATTTAATCGAATACCGCATCGAGGACGCATCCGCTTACACTTTAGGACAAGAAATTACCGCCGCTATCTTCCAAGAAGGCGATTTAGTCGATGTGGCTGGAACCACCATCGGACGGGGTTTCTCCGGCTATCAAAAACGCCATAACTTCAAACGCGGTAACATGACCCACGGTTCCAAAAACCACCGTCTCCCCGGTTCCACTGGTGCCGGTACTACCCCCGGCCGCGTTTTCCCGGGTAAGAGAATGGCCGGACAATACGGATCAACCCAAGTGACCATCCGCAAACTGTCCGTGGTCAAAATCGATAGCGAACGCAACCTGATCCTGATCAAAGGAGCCGTCCCGGGTAAACCAGGAACCCTGTTAAACATCACCCCCGCCAAGAAATTTGGTAAATAGGGCAAGGAAAGATTAAAGCCATGGTTAACTACACAGTCAAAAATTGGCAAGGGGAAGAAGCGGGAACAGGCACCCTGGAACTGAAAACCGCTAAACCCGAAACCGCCAAACATCTAATTCACCGCGTCGTCGTCAGCCATCTAGCGGCGGCCCGCCAAGGTAATGCCTCCACCAAAACCCGCTCGGAAGTGCGCGGCGGTGGTCGCAAACCCTGGCGGCAAAAAGGCACCGGTCGCGCCCGGGCTGGTTCGATCCGTTCTCCCCTCTGGCGTGGTGGCGGTGTCATCTTCGGACCAAAACCGAGAGATTTTGAGGTTAAGGTCAATCGCAAAGAGAAAAGATTAGCCCTGAGAACCGCTTTGATCAGCCAGTCCGATAACTTTATCGTTGTTGAAAGCTTCGCCGAACAGTTCTCCCAACCCAAAACTAAAGAACTCACCGCTGCCTTAAGTCGCTGGGGAGCCAGTCCAGAGGAAAAAATTCTGCTGATTTTGACGGAAATTCCCGAAAATGTCTATTTATCGGGACGTAATATCTGCAATCTCAAAATTATTCGCGCCGATAGTCTCAACGTCTATGATGTCATCCTAGCCGATCGAGTTATCGCCACCGCCGCAGCCCTAGCTAAAATTGAGGAGGTCTATGGTGCTTAAAACTGAAGCCAGACAACTCGCCGATCTGATCCTAAAGCCGATCGTGACCGAGAAAGCCACCCTACTCCTAGAACAAAATAAATACGTCTTCGATGTCGCCTTGAAAGCGACTAAGCCGGAAATTCAAGCGGCGATCGAATTGCTGTTTGACGTGAAAGTAACGAAAGTGAACACCAGCCGCCCCTCTCGTCAGAAAAAACGCGTCGGCCGTTTCCTCGGTTACAAACCCCAATACAAACGCGCGATCGTGACCCTAGCGCAAGGCGACTCGATCGCCCTCTATCCCGACGTATAACCACCAAGAAACCCGATAACGGAAAACTAAACTATGGGTATTCGTTCTTTTAGACCCTTAACCCCCGGGACAAGGCAGGCGGCCATCTCCGACTTTAAAGAGATCACCAAAACCGAACCGGAAAAGTCCCTAACTCATCGCAAACACAGCAAACAAGGGCGTAATAATCGCGGTGTCGTTACCAGTCGTCACCGGGGCGGCGGCCATAAACGCCTCTACCGGATTATCGATTTTCGTCGCGATAAACGGGATATTCCCGCCACAGTAGCGGCGATCGAGTACGATCCTAACCGTAACGCCCGCATTGCCCTGCTTTTCTACAAAGACGGGGAAAAACGCTACATCATCGCCCCCGCCGGTTTAGGTGTTGGTGATACCGTCATCGCCGGAGAAAACGCTCCCTTCGAGGTCGGTAATGCCCTACCCTTAAGTCGCATCCCCCTAGGGACAGAAGTTCATAACATCGAACTCGTCCCCGGTCGCGGGGGTCAAATGGTGCGGGCTGCTGGTGGTTTCGCCCAAGTGGTAGCCAAAGAAGGCGATTACGTTACCATCCGCCTCCCCTCCAAAGAAGTACGCATGATCCGGCGTGAATGCTACGCCACCATCGGAAAAGTCGGTAACGCCGAAGCGAGAAACATCAGTCTCGGTAAAGCCGGTCGTACCCGTCACCGCGGTCAACGCCCCCATGTTCGGGGTAGCGTCATGAACCCAGTGGATCACCCGCACGGAGGTGGAGAGGGTCGCGCTCCGATCGGACGTTCCGGCCCGATGACTCCCTGGGGTAAACCCGCCCTCGGTCGCAAAACTCGCAACAAGAAAAAACGCAGTAGCGATCTGATCGTGCGCCGTCGTAACCAGGGTTAGAAATTATTACTTTACTTTTGACTGAAAATTATGGGTCGTTCACTGAAAAAGGGGCCATTTGTCGCCGGCCACCTGATGGAAAAAATCGAAAAACTCAACGCCCAGGGCAGTAAACAAGTGATTAAAACTTGGTCCCGGGCCTCGACAATCATTCCCGATATGGTCGGTCACACGATCGCCGTTCACAACGGCAAACAGCACGTTCCCGTCTATGTTTCCGAGCAGATGGTCGGTCATAAACTCGGTGAATTCGCTCCCACCCGCACCTTCCGCGGCCACGCCAAGAGCGACAAAAAAGCAGGACGGAAATAGATCAGCCGATACTCCCTCAGTCGTCAGCTAGATAGTGGCCTCTGAGCAAGGCCGAAGAGTCGTGACCATAAATCACCGAGACTGATAACTGATGACTGATGACTGATGACTGATAACTGATAACTGATAACTGATAACTGAAATGACCATCGATACCTCTAACGAAGTCAAAGCGATCGCCCGCTATATTCGGATGTCACCCCTGAAAGTCAGACGGGTACTCGATCAGATCCGCGGTCGCTCCTATCGGGAAGCCCTAATTATTCTCGAATTTATGCCCTACCGGGCCTGTGATCCGATTCTGAAAGTCCTGCGTTCCGCCGTTGCCAACGCCGAAAATAACGAAGGACTCGATCCCGCCACTTTGGTGGTTAGCCAAGCCTTTGCCGATGGCGGACCGACCCTAAAACGTTTTCGACCCCGGGCCCAAGGCCGCGCCTACCAAATTCGCAAACCCACCTGTCATATCACCGTCGCCGTCGCTCCTAGCAACAAAGACTAATCACCTTAACTAAAAAAACCACAATGGGACAAAAAATCCATCCCCTCGGTTTTCGTCTCGGCGTTATCAAAGATCACAAATCCTGCTGGTATGCCGACGCGAAACGTTACCCCGAATTAGTGCAAGAAGATCGCCGCATTCGTGAATACGTCGAAAAAAACCTCGCTAATGCCGGTATCGCCGATATTCGCATCGAACGCAAGGCCGATCAAGTAGATATCTCCATCCACACCGCTCGCCCCGGGGTCGTCGTCGGTCGTGGTGGCACGGGAATCGAACAGCTGCGCCTAGGTTTACAAAAAACCCTCGGTAGCCAGCGTCAAATTCGCATTAACGTCATCGAAGTGGCTCGCGTTGATGCCGATGCCAACCTGATCGCCGAATACATCGCCCAGCAACTAGAAAGACGGGTTTCCTTCCGTCGTGTGGTTCGGCAAGCCATCCAACGGGCGCAAAGGGCCGAAGTCAAAGGGATCAAAATTCAAGTTAGCGGTCGTCTGAACGGGGCAGAAATCGCTCGGACTGAATGGGTGCGGGAAGGACGAGTTCCCCTGCATACCCTGCGGGCCGATATCGATTACTCCTATAAAACCGCCAGCACCATCTACGGGATTCTAGGGGTGAAAGTTTGGATCTTTAAGGGCGAAATTATCCCCGGTCAAGAAGAAATTGCCGCCGCCGTTCCCGCTCAAGCACCGCGCCGTCAACAGCGTCGCCGTCAACAGTTTGAAGATCGCTCTAGTGAGGGCTGATCCCTAATATTTATCAGTGGTAAATAGCTCATGTTAAGTCCCAAAAGAACAAAATTCCGCAAACAACAGCGCGGACGGATGCGCGGGCTGGCCACCGGCGGAAATACGATTAATTTCGGCGATTTCGCCCTGCAAGCCACCGAACCCTGTTGGATTACTTCCCGTCAAATCGAAGCCGCCAGACGGGCAATGACTCGTTATATTCGTCGGGGTGGCAAAATCTGGATTCGCGTTTTTCCCGATAAACCCGTCACCCAACGAGCCGCAGAAACTCGGATGGGTTCCGGGAAAGGTTCCCCCGAATTCTGGGTGGCCGTGGTTAAACCGGGGTTCATTATGTTTGAAATTGCCGGGGTAGCCGAACCGGTAGCCCGGGAAGCAATGCGCCTAGCCGCCCAAAAATTACCGATTAAGACCAAATTTATCACTCGCGAGGAGGATTTTGTCTAATGGCTCTGCCGAAAATCGCCGAAGTGAGGAAGATGAGCGATGACGACATCGCTGATGCTATCCTCGATGCCAAAAAGAAACTGTTTGAATTGCGTTTGCAACAGGCCACCCGCCGCTTGGAAAAAACCCACGAATTCAAACACACCCGCCACCGTCTTGGCCAATTATTGACCGTAGAACGGGAGCGCCAACTAGCCCAGTCCACCCCGGAGGCATAACCCGTTATGGCAGTTAAAGAAAGAGTTGGGGTAGTGGTCAGCGACAAAATGGATAAAACCGTAGTGGTAGCCATTGAAAACCGCTCTCCTCACCCTAAATACGGCAAAATCGTCGTGAAAACCCAGAAATTTAAGGCTCACGACGAAGAAAATCAAGCCAAACAAGGCGATCGAGTTCGTATTCGTGAAACCCGCCCCCTCAGTAAAACCAAACGTTGGCAAGTGGCGGAAATATTAACCGATAATTAAATTTCACCTAGGTAAAAACCGTGATTCAACAACAAACCTACTTAAATGTCGCTGACAATAGCGGGGCGCGGAAACTAATGTGTCTGCGGGTGCTGGGAACAGGTAACTGTACCTACGGTGGCATCGGTGACAAAATTATCGCCGTGGTTAAGGACGCTATCCCCAATATGCCCGTGAAAAAATCCGATGTGGTCACTGCGGTGATTGTGCGGACCCGTCAAACCGTCCGTCGCGATAGCGGCATGAGCATTCGTTTTGATGATAACGCCGCCGTGATTATTAATAATGACGGTAATCCCAAAGGTACTAGGGTTTTTGGTCCTGTCGCTCGGGAATTGCGCGATAAAAACTACACCAAAATTGTTTCCTTAGCCCCAGAAGTTCTCTGATCAAAGTGAAAAGTACCAAGGCAATTGGCTGATGGCTAGTCTAAAACTTTTCACACTTTGAGGTCAAAAAAAATGAGTAAGAAAAACATTCAAACCCCACCCCAAAGGCAAAAAATGCACGTTAAAAAAGGGGATGTCGTTCAAGTAATCGCTGGTTCCGATAAGGGCAAAGTGGGCGAAATTTTACGCGCTTTGCCCCAAGAAAGTACCGTGGTGGTCAAGGGAGTTAATATCCGCACCAAACATACTAAACCCCAACAGGAAGGAGAATCGGGTCAAATCCTTACCTACGAAGCACCGATTCACAGTTCCAAAGTGATGCTTTATTCCGAGAAGAAAAAAATCGCCAGTCGGGTGGGTTATACCTTTACCGAAGACGGTCGGAAAGTGCGGATACTGAAGAAAACTGGCGAAATTATTGATTAGTTTCCCATCAATTCTAGTTCCTGACCAAGCCCAGGAAAAGTAAGCAGAAAAACTATGAGCCAAAAACTAAAAACCACCTATCAAGAAACCATTGTTCCGAAACTGAAAGAACAATTTGGTTATACCAATATCCACCAAGTACCTAAAGTTATCAAAATTACTGTTAACCGCGGTCTTGGGGAAGCTTCACAAAACGCCAAAGCTTTGGAGTCTTCCAAGGAGGAACTGTCCACCATCACCGGACAACAACCGGTAGTGACTAGAGCTAAAAAAGCGATCGCTGGTTTCAAAATTCGCGAAGGAATGCCCGTGGGAGTGATGGTGACACTGCGCGGCGATCGAATGTACGCTTTTTTAGACCGTCTAATTAATCTGGCCTTACCACGTATTCGCGACTTTCGCGGTATCAGTGGTAACAGTTTTGATGGTCGTGGTAACTACAGTTTAGGCATTCGTGAACAGTTGATCTTCCCTGAAATTGAATACGACAAAATCGATCAAATTCGTGGGATGGACATCTCAATCATCACCACCGCTAAAAACGACGAAGAAGGACGCGCCCTCCTCAAAGAGATGGGAATGCCCTTTAGATAAATCAATCAAGAGAAAAGTCAACAGTGACCAGTAAATAAGTGATCAGTGAACAGTAAACAGTGAACAGTACACAGTACACAGTGATTCAGTCAAAAGACAGCAGGAAACTGCTATTTAATACTACTCACTTAATACTCAAATCTGATAACTGATAACTGACCACTGATAACTGATAACTGACCACTGATGTTGATCCCAATTTAGGAGAAAAACAGGTAATTCATGTCTGCTAACGATACCATCTCGGATATGCTGACCCGCATCCGTAACGCTTGCGCGGTTCGGCAGACCACTACTCAAATTCCCACCACGCGGATGACGCGCAGTATTGCTCAAGTTCTCAAGAACGAAGGCTTTATTGCTGACTTTGAGGAAGTGGGTGAGGGGATTAAATCTCAATTAGTTCTTTCCCTCAAATATAAAGGCAAAAACCGTCAACCGATCATTACTACCCTCACCAGAGTCAGTAAACCGGGACTGCGAGTTTATTCCAACAGTAAAGACTTACCGCGCGTCCTCGGTGGCATTGGCATCGCCATTGTTTCCACCTCTAGAGGCATTATGACCGATCGCGAAGCCCGTAAACAAAACGTTGGCGGCGAAGTCCTTTGCTACATCTGGTAAACAAGGATAAGCTATCAGCCGTCAGCCTTCCCCAGTTTAAACCCGATAGCTGACCCACTGATAACTCTTCCCTGATAACTGATAACTGATAACTGATAACTGTTATGTCTCGTATTGGCAAACGCCCGATTCCTATTCCCAATAAAGTCACCGTCGATATCGATGGTGCTACCGTGACGGTGAAAGGACCCAAAGGAACTCTCCAGAGAACCCTACCCACCGCCGTCACCATCAATAAAGATGGCGAAACCCTGCTCGTTACCCGTCAAGACGATTCGCGTACCGCCAGAGAACGCCACGGACTCTGTAGAACTCTAGTAGCCAACATGGTGGAAGGAGTCGCTACCGGCTTTCAAAAACGCCTCGATATCCAAGGGGTAGGCTACCGCGCCCAGGCGCAGGGTAGTAAATTAGTTCTCAACGTCGGTTACAGTAAACCCGTGGAAATGGAGATGCCCGATGGTGTTTCCGTCGCCGTAGAAAATAATACCCAAGTTATCGTCAGTGGCATCGACAAAGAAGCGGTCGGTAACATTGCCGCTAAAATCCGCGAAGTTCGTCCCCCCGAACCTTATAAAGGAAAAGGGATTCGCTATCTTGGTGAAGTCGTCCGTCGCAAAGTTGGTAAAGCTGGCGGTAAAGGCGGTAAAGGAGGTAAAAAATAAACCATGAAACTTAGTCGCAAAGAATCAGTCCGTCGTCGTCACCAGCGTGTGCGTCGCAAAATTAATGGCACTGCTGAACGGCCGCGTTTATCCGTATTTCGTTCTAATAACCACATCTACGCCCAAATTATCGACGACGTAGCCCAACATACCCTCGCGGCCGCTTCTACCCTAGAGGCCACCTTGCGCGGGGAATTAGAGTCCACCGCTACCCAAGAAGCCTCGGCTGCCGTGGGTAAACTGGTGGCCCAACGGGCCCTAGAAAGAGGCATTGAACAAGTGGTTTTTGATCGCGGTGGCAATCTCTATCACGGTCGCGTCAAAGCCTTAGCAGAAGCCGCTCGGTCAGCCGGCTTAAACTTCTAAAATATCCTTTCAACACTGATAAAACTATGGCAAAACGTCGCAAAGGCAACCGCGAAAAAGAAAAAGAAACCACTTGGCAAGAGCGGGTCATCCAGATCCGCCGGGTTAGTAAAGTGGTTAAGGGTGGTAAAAAACTCAGTTTCCGGGCCATCGTCGTGGTCGGTAATGAAAACGGCCAGGTGGGAGTGGGAGTTGGCAAAGCAGGGGATGTTATCGGGGCCGTCCGTAAAGGCGTGGCCGATGGCAAAAAACAACTAATTGAAGTCTCCTTAACTAAGGCTAGTTCTATCACTCACCTCACCCGGGGTGCTTCCGGTGGCGCTCAGGTGCTTATGCGTCCAGCTGCTCCGGGGACTGGGGTTATTGCTGGGGGTGCTGTCCGTACCGTTTTAGAATTAGCTGGGGTGAAAAATATCCTCGCTAAACAACTCGGTAGCGATAACCCCCTCAATAACGCTAGAGCCGCCGTCAACGCCCTGGAAACTCTCCGCACTTTCTCCGAAGTTGCTAAGGATCGAGGCGTATCTATAGAACATTTGTACACATAGAGAAATCACCATGAAACTCCACGAAATCGCCCCCCAACCGGGGTCAACTAAACGCCGTCGTCGTGTGGGACGGGGTGTCTCGGCCGGCCAGGGCGCTAGTTGCGGTCTGGGAATGCGCGGACAAAAATCTCGCTCTGGGACAGGGACTCGCCCCGGTTTTGAGGGGGGACAAATGCCCCTCTATCGTCGGGTGCCGAAATTAAAGCATTTTCCTTTGGTTAACCCCCGTCAATACACGATCGTTAATCTGAAAAAATTAGCTTCTTTACCCGCTAATACGGAAGTTACCTTGGAAAGTCTCCTAAAAGCTAACATTCTCACCAGCAACGACGGCCCTTTAAAAGTTCTGGGTGATGGTGAAATTACCGTTCCCCTCAAGGTGAAGGCCGCCGCTTTTAGCAATAGTGCTAAAGAGAAAATTACCGCCGCTCAAGGTACTTGGGAAAAGATATAAATTTCCCCAGGAGATTACAAGAAGCAGGCGGGGAACGGGCAGCAGCGAGTTTTTTGCTGTGTGCAGTAAACAGTAATCAGTGAACTGAAAACTCACATCTGATGACTGATAACTGATAACTGATCACTGATAACTGAAGACTGGATTGCTATATCATAAGAAAGACAGGGGAAATCTTAAAAAAATCGAGAAAGTTTTCCCCCTCGATTACTTTTTCCCATAAAAAAACTGCACTAGAGGTAACTGTTAATGGTCGTCAGTCGTGATAAGGCTCCCACGGCACAGGAAACGTTTATGCAAATGGCACAGGCGGCCGGTTTACGCGGTCGCTTGTTGATTACATTGGGTTTACTGATTCTGCTCCGTTTTGGGATGTTTGTACCGATACCCGGTTTGGATCGGGCAAGATTAGCAGAAATTATTCAAGGTAACGCCGCTTTGGGAATCCTTGACCTGTTTACCGGGGGAGGATTATCGACGTTAGGGATTTTTGCCCTCGGCATTCTTCCCTATATCAACGCCTCAATTATCGTGCAACTGCTCACCGCTGCCCTTCCTTCTTTGGAAGATTTACAGAAAAATGAAGGGGAGGCAGGACGGCGAAAAATTGCCCAAATTACCCGTTATATTGCCTTTGGTTGGGCAATTATTCAAAGTATCGGTATTACTCTCGGTTTATTGGTGGCTAACGGCGTTGTGGCCGGAACTTTACCCTCGATCGCCGCTACGGTTCTCGCTTTAGTGGCCGGTTCTATGTTCGTGATGTGGATTTCGGAACTGATTACGGAACGCGGTCTGGGAAATGGAGCATCTTTGCTGATTTTTGTCAACATTGTCGCTGTTTTACCGAAAACCCTCGGTGATACGATTACTTTTGCTCAACAGGGTGGCCGACAAGCGATCGCTCAAGTGGTGATTCTCTTGCTGGTTTTCTTGGTGATGATTATCGGCATTGTTTTTGTTCAGGAGGGAACCCGTCGGATTCCGATTGTTTCTGCCCGTCGTCAGGTGGGTCGTCGTCTCTATCGGGAAAGAACCAGTTATCTACCCCTACGACTCAATCAAGGGGGCGTGATGCCGATTATTTTCGCCTCCGCAGTGTTGGTCTTACCTTTTCAATTGGTGCAAGCTTTACCCACGGATAACCCCGTCGGTCAGGTTTTAGTCCAGTTGGTTAATGCCCTGCGTCCCGATAGTTGGGGTTATGTGGCTTTTTATAGCTTACTAATTCTCGGTTTTAGTTTCTTCTACGCTTCCCTGATCGTTAACCCCAAAGATATGTCCCAAAACCTGAAAAAAATGGGAACCAGTATTCCGGGGATTCGTCCGGGGACCGCTACTACTAATTATCTGGAAGGGGTGCTGAATCGTCTCACCCTTTTGGGCGCTCTCTTTTTAAGTTTGGTGGCTACGATTCCGACTTTGGTAGAAAGCGCCACCGGTGTCACCACTTTTCGCGGTTTGGGGGCAACTTCCCTGTTAATTCTGGTGGGGGTGGCGATCGATACGGCGAAACAAATTCAAACCTATGTCATGTCTCAACGCTATGAGGACATGATTAAAAAGTAGTTAGATAGTTAACCAGTGACCTTTTAGCGGTTACTGGTTGTTTTTTACCTTAAAACCCTATATTTAATCCATGAGCAAACGGATCGGTGTGATATTTTTGGGACCGCCCGGATCGGGAAAAGGAACCCAAGCGGCAAAATTAGCGGAATCTCTGACGATTCCCCATATTTCTACCGGTGAAATTTTACGTCAAGCAATTACAGAGAAGACAGAACTTGGTCAGCAAGCACAAGCTTATGTGGAAAAGGGCGAATTAGTCCCCGATGAGTTGTTGTTAGGTTTAATTCAGGAACGTTTAAAACAGCCTGACAGTGCTAAGGGTTGGATTCTTGATGGTTTTCCCCGCACGGTGGCACAGGCGAGCTTTTTAGACGCATTACTGGAAGAATTGGCCGATAGTTACACATTTGTGGTCAATTTGGCTGTACCAGATACGGTCTTAATTGAGCGTCTGATGCAACGGGGTCGTCAAGATGATACTCAAGAAACGATCGCCCGTCGCCTACAGGTTTATATCGACCAAACTGCCCCCGTTTTAGATTATTACGGTCAAAAAGGGACTCTTAACCATATCGACGGTAATCAACCGCTGGACGCGGTTACGGCGGCTTTAACAGCAGTTGTCACTCCTGGGTAAAGTTTCCCTCATTCAGTCATCAGTGATCAGTAATCAGTGATCAGTAATCAGTGATCAGTAATCAGTGATCAGTTATCAGTAATCAGTTATCAGTCATCAGTCAGTAAGTAGTCATGCAAAATTAATTACCTGCCCGATCGAGCTAAAACCCTTACGGGGCAATGATCGTCATGTGTAAATAATTTTGCCTAGGTACTTAAAAATTAGAAAGTCGATCCTTGTACAGCAACATTTTTGAAGATTATCAACTACTAATAAATAATTAACTGAAAGTCCCTCCCATTATTGTTTCTATCGTTTGTTTTCGGATTTATGCAAGAGGTCTATCACCACTTTTTATAAGTTTTTTATATCAAACAAGCTTTAATAGTTGAGAATATTTAAATTTACATTTCGCAATATTTATCTTTTCTTAAGAATTTAATGAGAATTATTCTCATTTGTTTACGAGGTTGCAATACTTCCAGCGATTATGGTATAATTTCGCAGTATGAAATGATAGGCTTATCCGTGCTTTTTTGGGTTTTTAGCTGTCTGTTGATTCTGAAAACCCTTGCTAAATCTACACTCACCTATTTGGGAACAGCAATAAATGGGGGTTAAAGAGCCTTTTAAAACCCAACCCGTTGATCAATTAATTGTGTAGTTTTGTTGCAAAGAGAAAGTTTTTTTGACAAAAAGAACAAAGTGTGCTGCCACTGGATTGAACTTAGTGTCAACATTCATCCCGTCGCGCTCAAGGGAGGGACTTCTGCTGACACTAAGTTAAAATCAAAAGCAGGATACTGTGTATGACGGAAAAACTCGATGAACTCAGTGATTAAAGCGGTACAAACTGCCTATTATGGGGATGCAGCCTATCGGACACCACCACCAGACTTGGAATCTCTCCTGCTCAAAGAGAGAATTGTCTATCTGGGGTTGCCCTTATTTTCCTCCGATGATGTCAAGCGCAATGTCGGGGTGGACGTGACGGAATTAATTATCGCGCAACTGCTTTACCTGCAATTTGACGATCCCGAAAAACCGATTTTCTTCTATATCAACTCTACCGGCACATCCTGGTACACCGGCGACGCGATCGGCTACGAAACCGAAGCTTTCGCCATCTGTGACACCCTCAACTACATTAAACCTCCCGTTCATACTATCTGTATCGGGCAGGCCATGGGAACTGCAGCGATGATTCTTTCCGCAGGAACCAAGGGTTTTCGCGCCTCCTTACCCCACGCTACCATTGTTCTCAACCAAAATCGCACCGGGGCCCAAGGACAAGCCACCGATATCCAGATTCGTGCCAAGGAGGTAATCGCCAACAAACAGACGATGTTAGAGATTTTCTCGAAAAATACGGGGCAAACCACCGAAAAACTGGCGAAAGATATGGATCGCACCTTCTATCTCACCCCACAACAGGCGAAAGACTACGGATTAATCGATCGCGTTCTCGAAAGTCGCAAGGAACTGCCGAAACCCCTCGCCCAAGTTAGTTAAGATTTATTACAAATTAGCAGGAGTTGTTACCAATTATGCCTATCGGTGTGCCAAAAGTTCCCTACCGTCTGCCGGGTAGCCAATACGAACAGTGGATTAGCATTTACAGCCGTCTTTCGGTGGAACGCATTCTTTTTTTAGGACAGGAAGTCACCGACGGGTTAGCCAATGCCCTTGTGGCCCAAATGCTTTATCTCGACTCAGAAGACCCCACCAAACCCATCTATCTCTATATCAACTCGCCAGGGGGTTCCGTTACCGCCGGTATGGCCATCTACGACACCATGCAGTACATCAAAGCGGAAGTGGTGACTATCTGTGTGGGATTAGCGGCCTCTATGGGGGCATTTTTACTGGCTTCTGGTAGTCCGGGTAAGCGTCTCGCTCTTCCCCACGCGCGGATTATGATTCACCAACCCATGGGCGGAACCGGGCGCCGGCAAGCGACGGATATCGACATTGAAGCTAAGGAAATCCTGCGTATTCGCCAGCAATTAAACGAAATTATGGCTAATCGCACCGGACAAACCATCGAACGTATCGAAAAAGACACGGACCGCGATTATTTCCTCTCCGCCGAGGAAGCTGTCGCCTACGGTTTAATTGATAAGGTGGTGGAGGGAAGACCGGCTTAAGTCAGCCATAGGTTAGAACAGGTTTCTCGCCTGTTCTAACCTTTTTTTCTGATAATCAACCTGACTTCTTTACCATAAAAAACGGGAAAAAACTGTATCAAAATTAGCAGAAATGGGCAAAAAAAAAATAAACTCGTTTCCGTTAATTATTGAAGGAAATTTGCCGATGAAACTCGCCATTAAGCCCCTTGTTTTATCCACTGCCAGTTTAGGGTTAATATTTGGGGTGGCACAAAACGCCCAAGCCGCTCTGATTACTGGAGTTACTGCTTCCACCGATATGGGTGTTATTAATCCTGCTGATGTTAATATAGCCGATACTGTCAATGGAAGAGGGTTGCCAGGTAATACACCAAGTCTGACGGGGAATCATGCTACGGCAATTGGAGGTAATGCTTGGCTGTCAGCGCCGAACATTGTCACTGGTAATGTCACTTTCAATCTCAATGGCAGCTATAGCCTCGCTGGTTTTAGCTTCTGGAACTTCAATCGGGACATCTTCACTGGGGGAATTAAGGGCGTAACTGTTCAATCCTCCACCGATGGTACGACTTTCACTACTGTAGCGGGCGCTCCTACTCAGTTTGCTATCGCAGCTAACGCTCCTATAGCTCCAGAAGTGATCAGCTTTTCTCCGGTTACTGCGTCCTTTGTCCGATTTGTTGTTGCTAGTAACTGGGGATTCTCTTCTAGCGGCTTCTCTGAGGTTCAATTTGATGGAACTCCCACTCCCGTCCCTGAACCTTCTTCCTTGCTTGCTCTGTTAGCCTTTGGTTTAGCGGGTGTTGGTTTCAGAAAAAGAATGTAATCTTGAGATGGTAGGTTGGTTTATAGGATTCGTGGCAAGAGACCAACCTACTTACTTAGGGCTTGCTGAATAAATGTGAAATGTAGGTAAGGTGAGGGTTTTGTGGCTTTTCTCGCCAAACAGGTGCAAGATTTTGAGAGAATCGTGCTTCCAAACCTTGCGTTTTCATCGGCCCGCGTCCTGTAGGGGCGAAGCATTCGGGCAATAACCTATCGGTGAAACTAGAGATTTTCTATCCGAATGCTTCGCCCGTACTTTTTCAGCAAACCCTACTTAAAGCAATCAAAATCGTTGTCAACTGTTGCCTTGGGCGCTAAGATTGGGTTAATGGCTTTTCTGGGGATTTTCTGGCGGGTTTCTGTGCTTGGACAATCAGGGAAGAAATGGAATTTTTAGCAACTTTAGAAACAGGCTTGATCTCTGCTGTGGCAATCATCAAGTTTTGCCTAGAAAGTCTTTCAATCGCTTGTGTGGTGATCGGATTAATTAAAACCCTACAATTAGCTTGGCAGTCTAATCGTCACCGTCGCAGTCTTCCCCCTTTTTCCTTCAATCAAATTCGCATTCGTTTCGGTACTTGGCTATCTTTAGCCCTAGAGTTTCAGTTAGGTGGAGACATCGTGGCTACCACTGTCACACCTACTCTAGAAGCCTTGGCAAAACTCGCCCTCATCGCTATTATCGAAAATTTGGGTTAAAACCCCGTCGTTTTACGACGGCTTTTCCTGATTTTCAATGTAGCACTTAAGAACTTCCAGGGGCGCACCTCTCAGTTATCAGTTATCAGTTATCAGTTATCAGTGGGTAAGTTATCAGTTATCAGATGTGAGTTTTTAAGTGTGCAGTATTAAATAAGTAGTCGTGCAAAATTAATTTCC
>NZ_SFBV01000192.1:0-35289 GCF_007095585.1 Microcystis sp. M_OC_Ca_00000000_C217Col | reverse complement strand
AACCCGCACCTGTATGGTTATAAAGTTATCAAGGTACTACATTTACCAAGCGGCTAATCCTCTAAACGTCTTACTGTCTAGTTTCTAGCCAACGAATCGCACCACACCCCACACCCTATACCCCACACCCTACACCCTACACCCCACACCCTACACCCCACACCCTACACCCCACACCCCACACCCCACACCCCACCTCCCCACTTCCCCGCTCGATCGAGTACAATAGAGTGTTAAGCAAAAGTGATCGGCTATTAGCTTTGATTAGTCCTTCGGTAAGAATATAAACCAGAGAAAAGAGCTATTAAGAGCGGCAATAAGCTGAAAAAGCTCAAAAACTGAATTTTAGGCTGAAGGCTGACGTTAGCTTGCTGAAAGCTGAATCCCTTTGATAATTTTTTTTACTTGAATCACCGTGGTTATCCAAATCGACTCAACTCAAAACTACGAAACCAAAACCCAAGAGATCGCTAGACAACTTTTAGCCGAAACTCGCGAAAAAAAAGGTCTTTGGTCTGCTTTACAGGATCAAATGCGTTGGGATGATAAATTACTCGATTGGGCCATGTCTAACCCCAATTTACGAGTACAATTATTCCGTTTTATTGACTGTTTACCCGCTTTACGCAGTAATGCCGAGATCGCTAATCATCTCCAACAATACCTCGGTGATGCTTCCGTAGAACTGCCCAGTGCGCTGAAAAGTATCCTCAACTTTAGTGATCCTAACTCCCTACCGGCTCAAACGGCCGCCAGTGTGATCAGTAAATCCGTAGAAACTTTAGCTCGTAAGTATATCGCCGGGGAAGACCTAGGGCAAATTACTCGCACTGTCACCCGTCTGCGCAAGGAAAAAATGGCTTTTACCATAGATCTCCTCGGTGAAGCGGTAATTACTGAAGCAGAAACCCAAGTTTATCTACAAAGTTATCTCGATTTAATGACCCATTTGGCTCAAGAAGCGAGCAAATGGAATAAAGTTAGCCAAATTGATGAGGCGGACGGCGACTTACTACCACAAGTGCAGGTTTCTGTCAAGCTAACTGCCTTTTATTCTCAGTTTGATCCCATGGATCCCATTGGCAGTAAGGAGAAAGTTTGCGATCGCATTCGCCTACTATTGCGACGCGCTCAGGAGTTAGGGGTAGCAGTCCATTTTGATATGGAACAGTACGTTTATAAAAACCTCACCCTGGCTATCCTGAAAGAATTACTCCTAGAAGAAGAATTTCGCAGTCGTACCGATATTGGCATCACCCTACAGGCATATTTAAGAGATTCTGCCCAAGATTTACAAGATTTAATTAATTGGGCCAAAAAGCGCGGTTATCCCCTTACTGTCCGGCTAGTCAAAGGCGCTTACTGGGATCAGGAAACGATTAAATCCAGGCAAAATCACTGGCCACAGCCAGTATATAACGAAAAATCCGCCACCGATGCCAATTATGAGCGAATGACACGGTTATTATTGGAAAATCATCAATATTTATACGCTGCTATCGGTAGTCATAACGTGCGATCGCAAGCCTTGGCCTGTGCGATCGCAGAAAGTTTAGAAATTCCCCGTCGTCGCTTTGAAATGCAGGTATTGTACGGCATGGGCGACCAATTAGCCAAAGCTTTAGTGAAGCGAGGTCATCGGGTGCGGGTTTATTCCCCCTACGGACAACTCTTACCCGGTATGGCCTACCTAATCCGCCGTTTATTAGAAAATACCGCTAATAGTTCCTTCCTACGGCAAAATTTGGAGGATCGTCCCGTGGAAGATTTAATCGCAGCCCCCCGGGTTTTAGGCAATGATAACCCGATTATCCTCGGTTTTCCTAATGCCCCCGATACAGATTATGCCAACGAGCAATTACGAAATAAAGCGAGTCAAGCTCTTACTTTTGTCAAAAATTCCCTCGGTAAGACCTATTTGCCCCTAATTAACGGCGAATACGTCGCCACCAATGTTCAAATTAATTCTGTTAATCCCTGTAACCCGCAGGAAATAGTGGGGAAAGTGGGCTTAATTGAGGTGGAACAGGCAGAAAAAGCGATAATAGCGGCAAAACAGGCTTTTCCCGCTTGGAAACGCACTCCAGTGGCAAAAAGAGCCGAAATACTGCGAAAAGCGGCAGATTTGATGGAAGCGCGACGACACGAGTTATCGGCCTGGATTTGTTTGGAAGTGGGCAAAGTTATCCAACAGGCGGATCCGGAAGTGTCAGAAGCGATCGATTTTTGCCGTTATTACGCCTCCGAGATGGAAAGACTGGATTTAGGGCATAATTTCGACGTAGCAGGCGAGAATAATCGTTATTCCTACCAACCCCGGGGTATTGCTTTAGTGATTTCTCCCTGGAATTTCCCCCTAGCGATCGCAGTTGGCATGACAGTAGCAGCTTTAGTAGCAGGTAACTGCACGCTATTGAAACCGGCCGAGACTTCTTCGGTGATTACGGCGAAATTTGCCGAGATTCTCCTAGAAGCGGGTATTCCTGCCGGAGTCTTCCAATATATCCCGGGTAAAGGTTCCCTGGTGGGGGCGCATTTAGTTAGCCATCCCGATGTTCACCTAATCGCCTTCACCGGTTCACGAGAAGTGGGCTGTCGCATCTATACAGATGCCTCCATCGTCCAAAAGGGTCAAAAACACCTAAAACGAGTTATCGCCGAAATGGGCGGCAAAAATGCCCTAATTGTCGATGAGAGTGCCGATTTAGATCAGGCCGTTGTCGGTGCGGTTAAGTCCGCTTTTGGCTACACCGGCCAGAAATGTTCGGCCTGTTCGCGGATAATCGTTCTGGAAAGCGTCTATGATAGCTTTGTGGATCGCTTTGTCGAGGCTACCAAGTCCCTCAATATCGGGCCGACGGATTTACCGAGTACGGAAGTAGGACCGGTTATCGACGAGAAAGCTCAAGCAAGAATTCGGGAATATATCGAAACTGGCAAAAAAGAGGCAGAATTAGCCCTAGAAATGCCGATTCCAGAAGTTGGTTACTTCGTTAGTCCCACCGTCTTTAAAAATGTTCCCCCCGATGCGGTAATAGCGATGGAGGAGATTTTTGGTCCAGTGGTGGCGATTATCAAAGTGAGCAATTTTGAGCAAGCTTTAGCTGTAGCTAACGGAACCGACTATGCTTTAACCGGTGGCTTATATTCCCGCACTCCTGCCCATATTAACCGAGCTATGCAGGAATTTGAAGTGGGAAACCTCTATATTAACCGGGGAATCACCGGTGCGATTGTCTCCCGTCAACCCTTCGGGGGTTTCAAGATGTCGGGGGTGGGTTCCAAAGCAGGGGGGCCCGATTATCTGCTGCAATTCCTCGAACCTCGTCACATCAGCGAGAATATTCAACGTCAGGGATTTGCACCGATTGAAGGGGCCGATTAAGCCATTCACAGCTAAAATTGGCGATTATTGGGGGTTTATACCCCCAAATCTGGTTCATTTATCGGCTAAGACTAAATCCAGTTATTAAAAACTGATTATTTATTCTCCGTTTTGCCTATTGCCTATTGCATCTCCTGATATGTAGCCTATACTTAAGGGATTTAGTATTACTTCCCACTTGATCTCTCAATCCAAGCTTTTGGGGGGTTCTACCCCCCAAACCCCCCGTTGGGGGCGTGGCGCCGCCCCCAAACCCCCGGCGCATTAGTTTTTCGGTGGGATGCTTACACGCGGCTGCTGATACATCTGTAATAATTTAAGAGTCACTCCCCTTGCAGGAGTACCTCTCCTGATATGTAGCTTATACTCAAAGGATTTAGTATGATCGACGAATTGGCGTTATTTCAGCTTCTATTTTCAAGTCAGTATTCAGGAGTCAGGAGACTATTTTTATTTGTTTTCCCTTCTCCCCACTTCCCTATCTCCCCCATCTCCCCACTCTCCTAGACTTTTTAAACAGGATTTAGTATGACAGGGGACTCACCAACTGTTGTCTTTCTTACCTGATTTCTTGGCTGTCAACCTACTGCTATATACTTAAGTTGAGAATTGCGTCGGCCTATCAAGAAAAGACTATGACGATTGAAACCGTTGCCACAAAACCCTTTAGTGACCAAAAACCGGGGACTTCCGGACTGCGAAAATCCGTTCCCGTTTTTCAACAACCCCATTATCTGGAAAATTTTATTCAAGCTATCTTCAATACTTTAGACGGTATCGAGGGTCAAACCCTAGTTGTCGGTGGAGATGGTCGTTATTATAACCGTCAAGCTATTCAAACTATCCTGAAAATCGCCGCCGCTAACGGTATCGGTAGAATACTCGTGGGAACCGATGGTATTGTCTCCACTCCGGCTATTTCTGGCTTAATTCGCGAAAATAACGCTTTTGGCGGTATTGTTCTCTCCGCTAGTCATAACCCCGGCGGTCCAGAGGGGGATTTTGGCATTAAGTACAATATTACTAACGGCGGACCGGCACCGGAAAATATCACCGATGCAATTTATGCCGAGACTAAGGTGATTAGCAGTTATAACATCCTCTCAGGGGCCGATATTAACCTCGATCGCCCCGGTTCCTTTAAACTGGGAACTATGGATGTGGAAGTGATCGATGCGGTTACTCCCTACGTCAAAATGATGGAAAAGATTTTTGATTTCGATCGCATTCAGACCCTACTCACTTCTGGTAAGTTTAAAATGTGCATGGATTCTCTCCATGCGGTGACAGGTCCCTACGCTTATGCCATATTTGAACAGCGTTTAGGCGCGCCCAAAGGTACAGTATTAAATGGTATTCCCCTAGAGGATTTTGGTGGTGGTCATCCCGACCCTAACCTAGTCTATGCCCATGATCTGGTAGAAATTCTCTTTGGTCAAGAGGCTCCGGATTTTGGGGCTGCTTCCGATGGCGATGGCGATCGCAATATGATCCTCGGTCGGAATTTTTTTGTCACCCCCAGTGATAGTTTAGCTGTACTAACAGCCAACGCTCATCTAGTACCGGGCTATCAAAATGGTATCACGGGAGTGGCGCGATCGATGCCCACCAGTGCGGCGGCCGATCGAGTAGCGGCTAAACTGGGAATTGACTGTTATGAAACTCCCACCGGTTGGAAATTCTTCGGTAATTTGTTAGATGCGGGGAAAGCAACCCTTTGCGGGGAGGAAAGTTTCGGCACGGGTTCCAATCATATTCGCGAAAAAGATGGTTTATGGGCGGTTCTTTTCTGGTTAAATATTTTGGCATTTAAAGGGGAATCTGTAGAGGAAATTGTTCGCAGTCATTGGCAAGAATTTGGTCGTAATTTCTATTCTCGTCATGACTATGAAGAAGTCGCATTAGAACCAGCAAAAGAGATGATGGCACGTCTCCAGAAGCTGGTTTTAGACCTTAAGGGTCAACAATTTGGTAACTATGAAGTGGAATATGCCGATGATTTTAGCTATACGGATCCCGTGGATGGTAGTGTGAGTAAAAATCAAGGCATTCGCATTGGTTTTACCGATGGTTCTCGGATTATTTATCGTCTATCGGGTACGGGAACTAAAGGAGCAACTCTTCGGGTTTATCTAGAAAGTTATGAACCGGACGCAAGTAAACACGATATCGACACCCAAAAGGCCCTACAACCCTTAATTGATTTAGCCGAAGAAATCGGTCAAATTCGTCAATCTACCGGACGGGAACAACCCACGGTTATTACCTAAAATCTAGGGATCAGCTATCAGTTTTTATCGGGGAAATTTTTGACCTGCTCATCACTGATAGCTACTCCTTAATTACTTTCAGTAATTGCTTTGTGGTACAATTTCTGAATTCCCGTCACTAATTTATCTAACATCGATCGATGGCTATCATGAGTCGGATCAAAACTCTGCACTTTGGTTAATAATTTTGCTTCCTGTACGTCCACGTCGTCATCGCTATAGATTAAAGTGCTAATCGATGTTAGTAGATCTTGATAGATTTCTGGACTAGGATTGTCGCCTAAATAGGACTCTAACCATCGATAACATTCACTGGTTTTAACTGGTTTTAGTTCCGATAATAGTGGTTTAATCTCCGGATCATCATCAAGTTTTTCCCTCACAGCTACCTGTCGTAAATAATTTCTTTCTGATGGTTGAATGACACCATCAATCCAAGCAACACCGATGAGAATTTTCAGTAATTGTTTATTTTTCATCCCACACTTCCTTGACTAACTTAGCCATAAAAAAACCGTCTTGATTATGCCGATGGGGTAACACTTCGATCGCTCCCGTTTCTGTATAGTATTCTGAGAAGCATGAATTAGAGTCAGGAGTGGCCATTTTCCAATCGGGATGAGCGGCTAAAAACTGCTCGATCACTCTTTCATTTTCTAACGGATCGAGAGTACAGGTGGCATAAACTAAGATTCCCTTCGGTTTTACCCAAGTGGCAGCCGAGGCTAAAAGTTCCCCCTGTCGTTTGGCTAGTACAGGTAAATTTTCCGGTGTTTGTCGCCAACGTATATCAGGACGCTTGTGCAGGGTTCCCAATCCTGAACAGGGAGCATCGATTAGTACACGATCGGCGATGCCGTGCCACTGGGGACGATCGCGACTATCCCCTAGATGTATTTCGATCGCTTTTAAGTCTAATCTTTTAATATTGGCTTCTAACTGTCGTAAACGGGATGCCGTTTGATCACAGGCTAATATTCTACCCCGATCGCCCATTAATTCGGCAATATGAGTGGTTTTTCCCCCCGGTGCTGCACAAGCGTCGATAATTGTCTCTCCGGGCTGGGGATCGAGGAGATAAGTGACTAATTGGGCGCTAATATCCTGTAGGGTGTAATTTCCGGCTCGAAATCCCTCTAAACGCTCAATATTGCCTAAACCAGAGGTTAAACGACAAGCTAAAGGTAATTTAAGATGATGAAAAGTTATATTGGCTGATTCTAACTCATTTTCTAGGGCTTCTCGGCTAGTTTTCAGGGGATTAATCCGAATATCGAGGTCGGGAGAGCGATTAAACCATTGACACAGTTGTTCCGTTTCCGTAACACCAAAGCGATCTAACCACAATTGCACCAACCAATCGGGGAAACTGTGGAGAATACCCAATCTAGAAGCGGTATTTTCTGGCAAAATTAAAGGATCATCGCCATTAGCAGTTAAACGGAGATATTGCCGCAGCATTCCGTTAACCACCGCCGCTAATTTGCCTAAATGACTGATTTTAGTTAATTCTACCGCCGTATTCACCGCCGCTGATGGGGGAATCTGGGATAGATAACGCAGTTGATAAAGACCAATATGGACAATTCGCCGTAAATCTGGGGGTTGCTGGGCCGCAGTTTTTTTCCCCAGGCGATCAAGCAGCGCATCCAAAGTTCTTTGTCGGCGCATTATACCATAAACAATCTCCGTTGTCAAGGCTTTGTCAAGACAATTTAAGGAACTAGCGGACAAATGGCGATCAAGAGCGCGATCGGGATAGGCGGAGGAGCGATCGATATCGCGTAAAATCAGCAAAGCCAGTTGACGAGCATTATTCATGCCGTTTCCAGACGATTGCGGAGGAATTGGCGTAATATAGTCAGCGCCGGAATCGGGATTTCGTGGCCCATATTTAACTCGTGATATTCGACGTTAACCCCCAAACCAAGCAGTAAATCTCTGGCTTGACGAGCAGCAGTGATAGGAACGACGGTATCCTGCTTACCATGAACAATTAAGACATTTTGGGGACCTTGGGGATGGGGTTCACTGTGCAGATAACCACTCAAGGAACCCAATCCCGCCAAGGGTAAGGATAAACCCACATCCAGCGTCATCGCTCCTCCTTGGGAAAAACCGGTCAAAAAAGTCCGCTCTAGGGGAATACCGGTAGTTGCCTCTAGGGAAATAATCCAATCGTGCAACTGTTGACGACTAGCGACTAAACCTTGATAATCGGAGGTTTCTAACGCATACCAGGCGCGTCCCCCCGGCACTTGCGGATGATCGAAGGGAGCATTAGGAAACAAAAATTGACAATCAGCCAGATCCAGCATCGATGCAAGGGGGGCCAGATCCATGGCATCAGCACCCCAACCGTGCAGCATGATCACTAGATAGCGAGCGGGATTTTCCGGGGAAGGGGGAATGACAATCGGGTTAAAAGACAGAGTTTTTTCCTCGCAATTCTTTTTTATCTCTATTCTATAGCGATTTTCCCGGCAGTGAGATGGGTGTGGGGGAGTCTTTTCAGTGATCAGTGATTAGTAACCAGTAATCAACAATGTTCGACCGTTCCGGTTAAATAGCGGATGGGGTCGGCAAAGGGAATAAACAGATTATCTTCAAACTGACTGAAAATCTGTTCTAAGTAGTCGGACATAAATTCTGTTGTCTATCTTAAGACCCACATTCCGCACTTTATGATTAAGTCGCAATAACGCCACCAAGAAAAACTGATTGAACCGACAAAATTTGTTGAGATTAGAGAATTTTTACATCTGACTTCACCAAGAGTAATTTGACAGAAGCAAGGATCGCTCAAGTTAGACATGGTTAAACTAAGGTGTCCTAATTTATTAGAGACTTTTCGGAGAAAAAGTTTTTTCTGGGATTGGCTTAAACTGAATTTGCTCAATTTGATTCTCAACTTACTTGGTAGTGATTTTGGCAATAAATCGAAAAATATTGAAGAATATCAAGAATCTCCTCAGTTAAATTACTGATCGGGCTTTGAGCATTAATTTTTACTAAATGAATCCCCTGTAAAACCTGAAATATCCATCTTAAAGTTGGTTTATCTAAAGAAGTATTGAATGTTCAATGGTTTAAACAAGAACTAGAAAAATTAGTTGTGGAGAATTCTCCTGCTGATTTAAGTAGGTGGGTGGAATTAAATATAAGATGAACGTAGGTTGGGTTGAAGCATGAAACCCAACGCCCGCTCATGTTATGCTACCGTTAACCCATCCTACAAATAATTGTGCCTCCCTACTTAACTACAAAATTATCTTTCTTGGCACTATTAGGTTTTATAGGATTTATTATTTGGTCATTATGGCAACCAAAAACTACTAATGTCGTGGTGACACCCTCACCTAGTATTCCAGAAATTTGTGATAAACGAGATTTTAATATCAGCTTAGACAGGACTATTCAACAACTGCAAGAATTGGAAAGGAAACAAGGTGATCAGTTTTCGGCTATAACTCTCATGGGCAATTTCCCCTTTATAGTAATTGATTTAATCCCTTATCGTTCACTCAAAACTGCTTTTTTTCTGATCCAGATAGCGAGAATTGTCAGGAAAAGTAAACCCATCACTCCCGCTAAAGGATTTTTATCGATTCCAGTTAACCAATCGGGAACAGTACCAGTGTATTTAATTAACTGACCCACATTTAATATATAGTATGCCCAGATTAAACCCCCGTGCAGACCGATACTTTTACCCAAACTACCACCACAGGCGCGTTTTGCCCAACCGAGAATCAATCCTAGGAGGACTAAGGCAGGAAATTGGGGAAAAATGCGGATAATTTCGGCTAAAGGTTTAATAAAGTGAGCAAGCGCGAAAATTAAGGCACTAATCACTAGAGCGATAGCAGGACGATAATCCTTTTCTAATTCTCCCAGTAACCAGCCCCGAAATAGCAATTCTTCGGCAAAACCCACCGCTAAAGCGACTAAAAACCCCTCCAGGATGATTTTGCTGATCTGGGGATTTGCGGGTAAGAAATTTAACCAACCTAGGAACGCTTGGGACAGAAAAAGCGAGAAAGTGAAAAATAAACCGATCGCTAACCCGTTAATTAACTCGATCGGCGTTTTTCTTCGCCAAATCAACCCATAATCGGCTAATCCCTCATCACCATAAATTGTCCGTCCCCACCAATGGGATAACCCCAAAAATTCCAGATAGAGAACAGAAAGGGTCAAAATTGAGACCAGATTAGCATTAGTGGCAAAAAAGTGATAGAGGGGAAGTGCGATCGGCAACCAGAGAAAAAGTAAGAGCAAAATAAAAATTCCCAGTCGCAGGGGGACTGGGTAAGTGGCAATTACCCGCAATCTTTTATTCATCGGGTTCGATACTGCTAGTCAAACCTTTATTTTTCAAGGTTTCACAGTAAAATTCCGCGTGTTCTTGGATGCAGGTAATCACCAAGGCTGTACCATTCGTGTGCGCTTCCATCATGATATCGACTGCTTGGGGTTGCGTCATACCGGCGATCGTTTGCATTAAACTCTGAACCACATACTCCATCGAGTTAAAGTCGTCATTGTGGAGTAAAACGCGATAACGCGGTGCTGGTTTACGGATTGTCGCTGTGGAACGCTTTTCGATGACTTCTGTGGACACCGTGTCTCTCCTTTGAATCTATATCACAAATAAAGGTCAATTACTAATGATCATAATCAAAATTTCCAGATTGAGCTAGGCTTTTTTTGTGATCCGTGAGGGGTTGGGTGTTGGGGAGTGGGGGACAGCCAAAGGAATGACATTTTTAGATGGATAAGTAGCTGGTTATAATTAAATTAAAAATCGATTTTAGGTTCGATCCCCCCTGCCCCCCTTGATAAGGGGGGTGCCGATCCCCCCTTAGTCCCCCCTTGATAAGGGGGGTATCTGACAACTTTTAACGCCTACCTACTTAGATCATAATTGAATTAATTGGCTAATTTAAGCTTATTTTCCCATGGCTACTGGCGAATTACAAAATCTCGATAAAAATATTCAACGCTTGAAAGAACAATTAGCGGAAAAGCGAAACACTTTAGTCACAATTGCACCGGAAGAACAAGTTAGGATCAAGCAGCAGATCGAAGATTTACGCCGACAAATTCGGAATTTTGAACGAGAAAAATGGGATTTAATCGCCAGCGAGAGTCAAGAAGCATCTTTTCCTGATGCCGAGGTAATGGTAGCAGAAATTGTCACAGAATTGACGGCAATTACCACAGAACCGCCCCGTGAACTTGCTTCTGTACAAATCTTAGAATTATTAAACCAAATTCTGGCTAAACTCAATCAACCAGAGGGACCAGCAGCAGCCAAATTAAAAGCGGCTATATCTACTATACCTCCTTTTGTTTCCCTGACCTACGAAGCGGAATTAGATACTGAGTCAACTTTTAAGCGTTATTTTCCCACATTTAATCGTGTGATTGCAGGGGTGAAAAATCGTCTAAAAAAGTAAGTAATCCCTCTATCCCTAGTAATGTGGGCAAAAGTACGGTTAATTTTGTCGGGAGGGAAGATGAGTTAACCTTAATTCATCAGCAATTGCAAACAGAACAAGGGGTGATTGTTTGTGCAGTGGAAGGGTTAGGGGGAATAGGAAAAACCGCTTTAGCTTTGGAATATGCGAAACGATACCAACAGGAATACGCGGCACAATATTGGTTATCCTTACGACTATCGGGTTTAGCAGAAGAAATAGTTAAATTAGCCGCTCCCTATCTATCTTTACCAGAAATATTGAAAAAAGAATCTTTAGAAAAACAAGTGTACTGGTATTGGCAAAATTGGCTACCTCAGCAGGGAAAATTATTATTAATTCTCGATGATGTCCCCAATATCGACCGAATTCCCGATCGAATGTTACCAAAAGATTCTAGGATTAAGATATTAGTCACCACTAGAGAAAGGTGTCTTAGTACGGAATTTAAGTCTATAGCTTTAGATGTTTTACCCTTAGATAAATGTGTAGAGTTATTAACCAAAATTGTTGGCACTGCTAAAGTTGAGAAAGAAAAAGCTTTAGTAGAACAGATTTGTCACGAAATTTTAGGACGCTTAACCTTAGCAGTGGAGTTGGTGGGGGAATATTTAGCAAAAAATCGTCATTTAAAGTTTAGCCATTTACGCGATAAATTAAATTTAGCTCATACTGCTTTAACTAAGGAAAGAAACCACAGAGATTATGGACATTTAGGAGTAGCAGCCGCAATTAAAATCAGTTGGGATGATTTAAGTTCTGCTGGTCAAAAAGTGGCAATGCTGTTGAGTTTATTCGCACCAGTGGCTATTGCTTGGACGTTGCTAGAAGATACGGCAAAATCCACGGAAATTACCGAAAGCGAACTAGAAGAAGCGCGGGGACAATTGGATAATTCTCATCTGATGCAACCCGTGGATGAGGACTATTCTTTTTATCGGATTCATCCCCTCGTGAGAGAATTTTTTCAAGAGAAATTACAGGCAATTCCTCAGATAAATTCTCTTTATCGATGCGCTTTTGTGGAAACTTTGTTAACCATTGCTAAAACTATCCCGCAAACCCCCACAAGGGAGATTATTGCAGCGGTAACTCCCGCAATTCCCCATCTGCAACTTGTCAGTCAAACCATGTTAGATGATATTCCCAACCCGGAAGATAATTTAATTTTGGTGTTTCTTGGGGTAGCTTTGTTTTATAAGGGACAGGGAGAATATGATTTAGCAGCAGTTCCCTTCACAAAATGTTGTGAAGAAATCCAATCTCGCTTAGGAGAAAACCATCCAATTGTTGCTGCCAGTCTCAATAATTTAGCAGGATTATACCGCTGCCAAGGCAGATACGCAGAAGCGGAACCCTTGTATAAGCGCTCCGTTTCTCTGATAGGACAGCTATTAGGAGAAAACCATCCTAGTGTTGCTACCAGTGTCAATAATTTAGCACTCTTATATCAATGCCAAGGCAGATACATAGAAGCAGAATCGTTGTATAAGCACTCCCTTTCTCTAAGGGAACAGCTATTAGGAGAAAACCATCTCGATGTTGCACAAAGTCTCAATAATTTAGTAGTGCTATACGAATACCAAGGCAGATACATAGAAGCGGAACCCTTGTGTAAGAGATGCCTTTCTCTGATAGAACAGCTATTAGGAGAAAACAATCTCTATTTTGCTACCATTCTCAATAATTTAGCGGAATTATACCGCTTCCAAGGCAGATACGCAGAAGCGGAACCCTTGTCTAAGAGATGCCTTTCTCTGAAAGAACAGCTATTAGGAGAAAACCATCCCGATGTTGCACAAAGTCTCAATAATTTAGCTTTTTTGTACCAATGCCAAGGCAAATACGCAGAAGCGGAACTGTTGTATAAGCGCTCCCTTTCTCTGCGGGAACAGCGATTAGGAGAAAACCATCCTAGTGTTGCTACCAGTCTCAATAATTTAGCAGAATTATACAAATACCAAGGCAGATACGCAGAAGCGGAACCGTTGTATGTGAGAGCTATTGCTATTTATCAAGAAAGATTAGGAGAAAATCATCCCGATACCCCAAAAGTAAGGCAAAATTTTATGATTCTGTTGTCGCGATTATCCGATGAAGAATTACAGTAAAGATTCCCCGATGAGATAGTTAATCTGTTAAAAAGTATCAGGTAGGTAAAAATATATATATCTCCTTCCCCGGTTTTACTGGGGAACGCTCAGTTTCCGGGATATCCTAACCAAGCTTCTCAATCTTCTAGTTCAGAGAAATCGAATAAAGCTGCTGCCTTCCTTTAAATACGCGCAAAAAAGTCCCGTACAACTGGCAAAATTTTGTCTTTGCTCTGTATCTTTTATTTGCTTGACTTTTTGAGCAACTTGTGCTAATAAATCTGGGAGCGAGTCTAAAAATAGGGTGTAGGCAACGGTATGCGATCGCCAATACCGCATCAGATTATACTTCATCTTTATGAGAAAAGCTGTATGAAGACAGGCACTGATGCAAAAGGGAGAATAAATAATCAGTTTTTAATAACCGGATTTAGTATGACCCTAGCAGCCTAAAAATAGCAAAAAACCCGGTGGGAAAATCTCCCCACCGGGTCAAAAAGGCAAAAGTAAAGAATTATTTCTGATCGGCCTTTTTGCTTGACTTATCGCCCATTTTGTACTTACGCAAGAAGCGATCGACCCGGCCCTCCGTATCGATCATCTTCTGGGTTCCCGTATAAAAAGGATGATTACCAGACCAAACCTCCACATGAATTTCTGGTTTTGTCGAACCCACCGTCATCACCAGTTCACCATTACAGATCACCTTAGCTTCCGGATACCAAGTAGGATGAATTTTTTTCGGCATAATAAACCTCTCTATTAACCTAACGTTTCGAGTATTGAGGCGCTTTACGCGCTTTGTGAAGACCGTATTTTTTCCGTTCCTTCGCCCGGGGATCCCGAGTCAGATAACCTTCACTCTTGAGGGGAGGACGATTTTCCGGGGCCAATTGACATAAAGCTCTAGCGACACCCAATTTCACCGCGTCCGCTTGGCCGGTCAAACCACCGCCCTCGGCCTTAACGATGATATCATACTCGTTTTCCAGTCCCAAGGTCTCCAGAGGAGCCTTAATCGTCTGGATATAGGTGGGAATACGGTTAAAATGGGTTTCCCCATCGCGACCGTTAACGGTAATTGCCCCCGTCCCCGGCACGAGACGCACGGAAGCGACCGCCGATTTGCGTCGTCCCGTTCCCCAATAAACTACCTTATTTTTACTGTCCGTGGCTTGCATTGACTTAATTTCCTCCTGCGGGAATCGTATTAATCGCTAAAACTTCCGGTTGTTGTGCCTGATGGGGATGTTCCGCACCGGCATAAACTTTCAGTTTCGTGAACAATTTCCGACCTAAGCTATTTTTCGGGAGCATTCCCTTAACAGCGTGTTCGATAATCCGTTCGGGAATGCGTTTTTGCAGTTTATCGAAGCTTTCTACCTTCATACCACCCGGTCTGCCGGAGTCGCGGCGATAAACTTTCTGTTGGCGTTTTTTGCCCGTCACCGTCACTTTTTCAGCGTTAATAACAATGACAAAATCCCCCGTATCCAGATGGGGGGTGAAGGTGGCTTTATTTTTGCCCCGTAGAATCATTGCGATCTCGGTGGCCAGACGACCTAGACGCTGATCGGCCGCATCAATGACGTACCATTTCTGCTCTAGAGTCTCTAAATTTGGTAGAGGTGTTTTGTTCATGGTCAGTTTGCCTTGGTTTACAAAAATAAACTTTTTTTATTGCCCACCTGGGTGTTGGGGGGTTAGGGTTTTAGGGTTTTAGGGTTTTAGTTGAAATTTCCCCATTTCCCTATCTCCCTATTCCCCCATGTCCCTATTCCCCTATCCCCTCTGCTCGGAAATAATAAAGAGGCTGAGTCTCGAACCAGACGCTATCGGCAAAGGGAAAATCGGCGTAACCCACCCGCAGTAAACATAGTCCTTTAGCTGGTGCGGCGTATTTGACCAATTCTCGGCGCTGATTGACCCAGATGTCGGTAAAGTTTTCTAGCGATCGCTCACCAGTTCCCACCTCCACCAACATTCCCACCAATAGGCGCACCATCCCGTACAAAAAGCCATTGGCTTGAATTTCCATCTGTACAAATGGCCCTTGACGGTAGCATTCCACCCCTTGTACTTCTACCCAGGAATGGTCACGACTAGAGTTAGCACGGTGAAAGGCGGCCAGATGGTGCTTACCCAATAGGGGCTTTAAGGCCCTGGCCATCAAATCGGCATCGAGGGGACGATGGTAGTAGTGCCAACTAAAGGGGCTAACAAATAGATTGGGGATGGGGTCCGTATAGAGGGTGTAACGATAACGTCGCCAGAGGGCTGAGAAACGGGCGTGCCAGCGATCGGGAACCTGGGCCGAGGCCCGAATGACGATATCGTCATCTAGCCGAGCATTGAGAACCTTGGCCCAATGGGCAGGTGGGATCGGACTCTGCTGCTGGAAATGGGCAACCTGGGCGGCGGCGTGAACACCGCTATCGGTACGTCCGGCCCCGTGCAGAGTGACCGCATGACCGAGAATATCGGCCAGAGCCTTCTCGATTTCTTCCTGCACACTCCTGTGATGGGGTTGCCGTTGCCAGCCGTGGAAATTAGTTCCCACATACTGGATAACTAGGGCGATCCGCGACTGGGGGCAAGCTGTCATCGTTACATCAGTTCGATAATCGCCATAGGGGCATTATCCCCGCGACGGCGCAGGGTACGCACTACCCTGGTATAACCGCCGTTACGGTTGCCATAACGGGCTTGGGCGCCTTCAAAGAGGGCGTGAACCAGTTGTTTGTCGTAGATGTAGCCCATGGCTTGGCGACGGGCGCTCAGGGAACCGTCTTTAGCTAGGGTGATAATGTGGTCTACCTCTGCTCGCACCGCTTTTGCTTTCGCTAGGGTGGTGGTGATCTGACCGTGGCGAATTAGCTGGGTGGCCAAGCTGCGCAGCAGTGCCTTTCTTTGGTCAGCCGGCAGACCCAATTGAGGCACTTTACACCGATGTCTCATAGTATTTTCCTGGAATTGGGTTTACTTGCTTTTTTCTTGGGGTAGGGTGATGCCTAACCGTTTTTGTAGGGCTTCAATGACTTCTTCCGCCGATTTCTGCCCAAAGTTTTTGATTTCTAAGAGATCTTCTTGGCTGTAATCGAGGAGGTCGGCTACGGTGTTGATCTGCGCTCGCTTCAGGCAATTGTAGGCGCGCACAGATAATTGTAGTTCCTCGATCGGAATTTGGTTTTCTTGGTTGATCTCTTGGTCGTCAAAGTTACCTGAGGATTCGAGGGCGTTGAGATCCTTGAGCGGGTTAAAGAGATTGACCAGCATATCGGCCGCTTGGGAAAGGGCTTCTTTGGGGTTAATGCTCCCGTTTGTCCAAATTTCTAAGAGCAGACGATCTCTAGCTTGACCGCTTTCGGAACGGATATCTTCGACGCTGTAGTTGACTTTGGTTACGGGCATAAAAATCGAGTCGATTTGCAGAAAGTCCAGCGAAGTGGCTTCTTCTTTACTGCGATCAATCGCCCGGTAGCCTTTGCCTTTTTCCACGCGAAATTCCATCTCTAGCTTGGCCCCTTCGGCCAGGGTAGCGACGTACTGATTGCGATCAACTATCTCGATTTCTGAGGGTAAATCGAATTGTGCCGCCACTACTGTCGCTGGTCCAGTTGCCACTAAACGCCCGATCTGGGTTTGATTGGTGTAGCTTTTGAGGATGATTTCTTTCATGTTGAGCATGAGTTCCATCACGTCCTCGCGTACCCCCTCGACGGTGGCAAATTCGTGATTGACTCCCGCAATCCGCAGGGCCGTCACGGCCGCTCCTTCCAGATTGGAAATGAGAATCCGTCTCAGGGCATTACCTACGGTCGTACCCTGGCCTCTTTCCAGAGGTTCTAGTACGAATTTACTGTACTGACTCTGATTCTTGTAAGTTTTTGCTTCTACACACTCGATTTGAAATTGCGCCACCGATTGACCTCCCTTGTTCAGTTTTCAGTTATCAGTTATCAGTTATCAGTTTTCTTTGGCTTTCAGCGTTTAGCGTTTGGCGTTCAGCTTTTTGAGCAGATGGTCTTTGACGACCGGATTCTGCTGCTGATGCGCTCAAAGCTAACGGCTGTCGGCCTCAAGATCCCTGTCACCTGAAAAAGCTGTTCACTGTTTACACTCTCCGGCGTTTGGGAGGACGACAACCATTGTGGGGGATGGGAGTCACGTCCCGGATCAGGGTGATTTCTAATCCTGCTCCTTGCAGGGCCCGGATTGCGGTTTCCCGTCCTGCCCCGGGGCCACTAACCATCACTTCTAGTTGACGCATTCCCTGTTCGATCGCTCGGCGGGCGGCGTTATCGGCGGCGGTTTGGGCGGCGAAGGGGGTTCCTTTTTTGGCTCCTTTAAAACCACTCGATCCCGCCGATGCCCAAGAGATCACATCGCCTTTGGTATCGGCGATCGTGACAATGGTATTGTTGAAGGTCGATTGAATGTGAGCGACTCCGGTAGGAATATTTTTCTTCTGTTTTTTCGGTCCGGTTTTTTTGGTTGGTCGCGCCATAGTTTTTCTTGATTGGGGGATATCGCAATGAATAAAAAATTATTTCTTGGAGGGGGCTTTTTTCTTCCCTGCCACTGTCACCCGACGACCGCGACGGGTCCGCGCATTGGTTCGCGTCCGTTGCCCGCGCACGGGTAATCCTAGCCGATGCCGACGACCCCGATAGGTGCCGATATCGGCGAGGCGTTTGATGTTCATCGCCTCCCAGCGTCTCAAATCCCCCTCGATTTGATAATTTGTTTCGATATAAGTCCGTAGCGCCGCCACGTCTTCATCGCTGAGATCCTTGACCCGAGTGTCAGGGTTAACACCCGTCGCAGATAAGACTTCTTGGGAACGCGATAGACCCACTCCGTAGAGGTAGGTCAGGGCGATTTCCACACGCTTATCGCGAGGTAGGTCTACACCAGCTATCCTTGCCACGCTTTTTTTTTCTCCCTATGAACGATTTTTTTTCCAAAAACGACTACAATTAACGGTAACGATTCTCTGCCCCAAGACAGTGACTTTGGTGGGTTAACCTTGTCTCTGCTTGTGTTTGGGGTTAGAACAAATTACCATGACTCGACCGCGCCGACGGATGACGCGGCACTTTTCGCACATTTTTTTGACAGACGCTCTAACTTTCATGCCTAAGTATTCTGGCAACACTGCAAGCTTATTATTATATCAGATTTGTTTTACCCGTGTCACCTATTTTTTTAAAATAAATTTGGCCGCTTATTAGACTTTTTGGCTTCTCTGCCCCTATTTATCGCTATTTTTTTTGATTTTTCAGGCGATAGGTGATTCTGCCTTTGGTTAGGTCGTAGGGGGTCAGTTCCACTTTGACTCGATCGCCGGGGAGGATTTTGATATAATTACGTCGGATTTTGCCAGATATATGGGCTAAGACGTTGAAACCGTTATCTAAATCCACCCTAAACATGGCGTTGGGCAAAGATTCGGTGACGGTTCCTTCCATTTCGATGAGATCTTGTTTAGACAAAGTTAATTCCTCAATTTCACTAGAGACAATTTAATTTAATGATCGGCAGCAGCAACCGTGCTTTCAGCACAATTCCCCCAGTATAGCTTATCAGTTATCAGTGATCAGTAATCAGTAATCAGATGTGAGTTTTCAGTCCACAGCAAAAAAGCTCCCCATCTCCCCACTCCCCCCGCAACGCGCACGAAGTGGTCTCCCGACTCCCGACCCCCATCTCCCCACTCCCAGGCAGTATTAACGAGTAATATTTAGATAATCAACAGCTTAACATTGCTGTGTTTTCACTGATGACTGATGACTGATGACTGATGACTGATGACTGATTACTGTTCCCTGAAAAGCTAGATTACTCGACGACAATTCGCCATTCATGGAGTTCGTATTCCACACAACCATTCTCGATTAAAGGATCGCGAACTATAATTGCTTGAGCCTCCTCAAGAGAATCGGCCTTAAATAATAACATTCCGCCGCCCCTTTCTGCCCAATAACCGGTTTTTGCTGCTCGTCCTTGGCTAATTAAATCACGCACATAGTCCTTATGGGCGCTGACATAGCGATCGAAGGTAGTTTTATCAACAATGCCTTTTTCTATCTTGACAAACCAGGGCATAAATTTCCAGTAGGCTAGGACGGATTAACAACCCTATAATTATACCGATTAATCTTGGCCGTCGATGCTGCCATGTAACAGAGCTAAGCTCTTCCTAATTTAAATTGCTTGTTGAGACGAGGCAAGGGGCAAGAGGCACTCATGCAACCCCCCCAACCCTAGTAGGGTTGATTCATGAATCAACCCTACCTTGAATCAACCCTACTAGCAGGGGGACGAGGGAGATTCGGCTAATCTAAGAATAAGCGGTTTAAATACGTCTTAGCTTATACAATTAGCTTAGAGTTGTGGAAGACTGCTAGAATCGAGGTGACAGCCTCATTTCTGTAGCTTTGCTTGCTTCCATGAATCAACCCCAGGGATCTCTATTTTTTATCGCGCTTTTGCCGCCGCCAGAAGTACAGGAAATTGCCACAAAAATCAAGTTAGAGTTTGCAGAAATTTACAATAGTTGCGCCGCCCTGAAATCGCCTCCCCACGTCACTCTCCAACCCCCTTTCCGCTGGAATTTAGGACAATTACCGGATTTAGAAAGATGTTTAGAGGAATTTGCCCGCTTGCACGCTCCTATTCCCCTAATTCTCCAGAATTTTGCCGCTTTTAAACCGCGAGTCATTTATATTAATGTCCAGAAAACCCCAGAATTATTAACCCTGCAAAAACGGCTTTTACACCAGCTAGAATCTTCCTTAAATATCATCGATAATACCTCAAAAAGCCGAGCTTTTGCGCCCCATTTAACCGTTGGCTTCCGAGATTTAACTAAAGATAATTTTTGGAAAGCTTGGTCAAAATATGCTAATCAAGAGCTATTTTTTGAGGTGATGATCGATGAAATTACCCTCCTAATTCATAACGGTAAGCACTGGGAAATTTATCGGCAATTTTCTCTATGAATCTAGACCCTTGCAGGTTTCTATCTACAGAGGAAGGGGTTCTAGTGCTAAAATAGGAGAGAGCAGCTTTAAAAGCTTTATTTCTGGCTTTTTTGCGATATTTTAACCTATAGAGCCATTTTACTGCGACTCCGCCGCCCTGAAACCTATGTTACTCAAAAATCCCCCGAAAATCTCCCCCAATCTGATCAAACAGCTAGAAGCGATCCTTGGCAAAGATGGAGTCATCCGTCGCAAAGATGAATTATTAACCTACGAGTGCGATGGTATCACAGGATACAGACAAAGACCCGCTCTTGTGGTGCTGCCTCGCAGCACCGCAGAAATTGCGGCGGTGGTGAAACTCTGTCACGATAACGAGATTGCCTGGGTAGCGAGGGGTGCAGGAACGGGCTTATCGGGAGGGGCGTTACCCTTAGAAGAGGGGATTCTCATCGTCACGGCGCGGATGAATCAGATTCTCAGGGTTGATTTAGATAATCAAAGGGTGGTGGTACAGCCCGGGGTGATTAATAATTGGGTGACGCAAGCAGTAAGCGGGGCGGGATTTTATTACGCACCGGATCCCTCTAGTCAAATTATCTGCTCGATCGGTGGTAATGTGGCGGAAAATTCCGGCGGGGTTCACTGTTTAAAATACGGCGTGACTACCAATCACGTTATGGGCTTAAAAATCGTCCTTCCCGACGGTTCAATTATCGATGTGGGGGGTGCGGTACCGGAACAACCGGGCTACGATTTAACCGGTTTATTTGTGGGTTCCGAGGGAACTTTAGGCATCGCCACGGAAATCACCCTAAGAATTCTGAAAACTCCGGAATCTATCTGTGTTTTACTGGCCGATTTTACCAGTATCGAGGCAGCGGGCCAAGCGGTGGCGGATATTATTAAATCGGGAATGATTCCGGCGGGGATGGAGATTATGGATAATCTCAGTATCAACGCCGTGGAAGACGTGGTGGCTACCGGCTGTTATCCCCGGGATGCCGAGTCAGTTTTATTAGTGGAATTGGATGGTTTAGGGGTAGAAGTAACCAGGAATAAGCATCGGGTTGCCGAGATTTGCCGTCAAAATGGGGCGAGAAATATCACCACGGCTAATGATGCCGAAACCCGCTTGAAACTCTGGAAGGGCAGAAAAGCGGCTTTTGCGGCGGCGGGGAAAATTAGCCCTAATTATTTTGTCCAAGATGGGGTGATTCCCCGCACTCAATTGGTCTATGTTCTTCAGGAAATTAAGGCTTTAAGTGAAAAATACGGTTATAAAATCGCCAATGTTTTCCACGCCGGGGATGGCAATTTACACCCGTTGATTCTCTACGATAACAAGGTGGAGGGGGCCTGGGAAGAAGTGGAGGAATTAGGCGGTGAAATTCTCAAACTTTGTGTGCGGGTTGGCGGCAGTTTATCGGGGGAACACGGTATCGGCATCGATAAAAATTGTTATATGCCTGCTATGTTTAACGAGATTGACTTAGAAACTATGGGCTATGTGCGGGATTGCTTTAATCCCAAGGGTTTGGCTAACCCGGGGAAATTATTCCCCACCCCGCGCAGCTGTGGGGAAGCCGCTAATGCCAAAATACAAGGGTTTGCGGGGGTGGATGTGTTTTAGGTTATCGGTAAATATTGACTGACTACTGATTACAGTCCACCTTGGGGTCCTAGGGGCAGATTGATATTGGAGGGGAAAACTGGGACTTGTCTTTCCAGAAAACGCTGAGTGATTAATTCTCGGAAAATCTCTAGGTCTTTTTGCCATTGTCCCAGATATTGTTTGAGCAGATTTAATCGATCGCTGCCCTCGGCCAGATTATAGTTAAAGTTACCAGCAAATAATAGCGCCCCTAAAATTTTGCCATCGGGTAATTGCAATTTTGCCTCGTTAATCGCCACGGATAGCTGAGAGGTTTCTAACTGATAAAATAGATTGATGCCAGCTTGTAGGGGTGCTGTACCGAAATTGAGCCAGGGACCGGGGGCCAAAAGAGTTTCGGTGATATATTTTTTAGCGGCATCGGGACTACTAGGGAAAGGAACAATACTTTTCGGGGCGATACCCAGGGCTTGATATTCGGCTAAAGGGAGTTTATCTAGATATAAACCGACAATTTCCGGCAGTTTCAGGTTCAGGCTATCGGGAGAGTTAATTATCTCCACAAAGGTAATTTTCCGGGGTTGGGCGACGATGCTGATACCATTTTGAAAATTAACTTGAGCGTAATTAGGATTGAGTACCGGCTGGCCATTTAATTCCCAGTCGGGGGGAACTATTCCCGAATATTTGAGGAAATCAACCGTTAACATGGCGGGATTGAGGCTTTTGGCGGTAATTGCGATGGCAAGTTCTTGTATTTCCCGCAAACTAACCAGAGGTTGATTGGAGTTATTGTCAGTGGTGGTAATCATCAATTTTCTCCTTGGATATTTAAGTTTTCTTTCTAAGTGGGTGGGGGTTAAAAATTGTTCAGATCTGCCCCTTATTAAGGGGGGCAGGGGGGATTAAGGGGGGATCAAAGACAAAATCTATCTTCAATTTAATTGAAACCACCCCCCCTTATCAAGGGGGGCAGGGGGGATCCCCCCGCCTATCGGCACCCCCCTTATCAAGGGGGGCAGGGGGGATCGAACCTAAAATCCATTTTTAATTTAATTATAACCAGCTACTTACTTAGGGTTACAGTTAAATTATTCCGGGTCTCGGTGGCTTAGTTACTAATCAACTCAGACACAGGACAAGAGAGCCATTCTAGATAAGTATTACTCAATTCTTTCACCGCTAATTCATAGAATCTCTGACCGTGTTCGGGAGTCGCTAAAGCAGGATTGGAACCCATACGACCATCGGGGTAATTTTGGCGAAAATTAGCCGCACCGTAAATACCATGACCAGAAGCCACTTTTTCCGATAAAAAGGCATTTTTACGGCTTTCAGGGTAAAGATACTGAGTTAATGCCACTTCGCTCGGTGTAGCGTGGGAACCCTCCTGCTCTCCATATAATTCTTTGGCTAAAAGATAAACTTCTCGCACCATAAACCAATTGGCCACTTGACATTTAACCTCGTTTGTGTTAGGCAAATTAAGGGAATCCAAATGATAATAGGTTTCCGAAAAAGCGGCCTTTAGGGTGGCAATATTGCCCCCGTGACCATTAATAAAGAAAAATTGACGAAAACCGGCTCTAGCTAAACAAGTCACATAGTCGAGGATGACTTGAATCAAAGTGCTAGGACGAAGACTAATTGTACCGGGGAAAGCCGTATGATGTAGGGCCATACCGACATTTAAGGTCGGTGCTACCATTGCTCCTACCTGTGTCCCTACTCCTTTAGCGATCGCCTCCGCACATAGAGCATCTGTACCAATTAGTCCCGTTGGCCCGTGTTGTTCCGTGGAACCAATAGGAATAATAATTCCCTGAGATTGTTCTAGATAGGATTCCACCTCTAACCAGGTGGATAACTGTAATAACATTCGGCTCTACCCCCCCGAGTGCAGGTTGACCAATTGAGATAAAATTAGGACGAATAATCAAGTATTTTTATGTTAACCCTTGACACCCCCCCCTTGTCGGCGAGTACGGATTTCGTTCCCAATCATCGGATTTTAATCGTCGAAGACGAAGAAGTGATTCGGGATATGATTATTTTGGCTTTGGAAGAAGAAGGTTATGAGGCGCTCGGTGTTAGTGATGGTCGCGCTGCTCTAGAATTGCTGCAAAGTCAAGAATCTAGTAATCACGGTGAATCTCGGTTTGATTTGGTCGTTTTGGATTTGATGCTACCCCAAATCAGTGGTCTTGATATCTGCCGTCTGTTGCGCTATCACGGCAATATTATCCCGATTTTAATCTTAAGTGCTAAGGCCAGCGAAACCGATCGAGTTTTGGGTTTAGAAGTGGGTGCCGATGATTATCTGACTAAACCCTTTAGTATGCGAGAATTAGTCGCTCGTTGTCGCGCTCTGATTCGTCGTCAAGGATTTACTTCCCTTGCTGCTGCTCCCGTGCGAAAATTCCGCGATGTTCTTCTCTATACCCAGGAATGTCGGGTGACGGTGCGAGATGAAGAAATTAACCTTTCTCCTAAAGAATTCCGTCTCTTAGACCTATTTATGAGTTATCCGCGCCGAGTTTGGTCAAGAGAGCAGTTAATTGAACAAATTTGGGGACCAGATTTTTTAGGAGATACCAAAACTGTCGATGTTCACATTCGCTGGTTACGCGAAAAACTAGAAATCGATCCCAGTCAACCGGAATACCTAATTACTGTACGCGGTTTCGGTTATCGTTTTGGCTAGGTGAGCGATTATATTTTCAAATTTAGCGATCGCCGCTTTCTGGGATAATGACTATTTTCGCTTTTATTTTCGGAGTAGTTTTAGGTTTGAGTATTTGTTATTGGCAAGTCTCACGCTTAAATGGGGAGTTAAAGCGAAATCTAATCGCTCTCTCGGATTCGGTGGATTTATCGGCCTCTTTTCCCGTTACCTCCCTGGTACGTCGAGAATTACAGTTTCTCTCCCAAAGTCTGCAAGAGCGAGAAAAGAGCTTAGAAATTCAGAAATCCTTGCTAGAACTAGCGCCGATCGCCTATCTTCATATAGATGCCGATAATCAACTGCTCTGGTGTAATCAACAGGCAATAACCCTCTTAAAACTCGATCGCTGGCAGCCAGATCAGGTACGTCTGCTGCTGGAATTGGTGCGCTCCTACGAATTAGATCAATTAATTCAAGAAACTCGCCAAAAACAGAGTCCACAGGTGCAAACTTGGACTTTTTACCCGACTAATTATCCTATCACCCCTATCAGCGATCGCCAAGTGATTGCTCCTAAATCGATTGCCTTGAAGGGTTACGGTTATCCCTTGCCAGAAGGTGAAATCGCTGTATTTATCGAAAATAGACAGCCTTTAGTGGAATTATCGCAAAATCGCGAGCGAGCTTTCTCTGACTTAACTCACGATTTACGCACTCCCTTAACCTCCATTTCTCTCCTTACCGAAGCTTTACAAAAACGCCTCCAAGCTCCCGAAAGACGCTGGTTAGAACAAATGGCGAAAGAAGTGGAGCGTTTGAGCCAATTAGTGTGCGATTGGCTAGAAATCAGTGAATTACAAGCGGATGCGGGGCGATCTTTACAATACCAGATGATCAATCTACAGGATCTAATCCGCGCCGCTTGGCAAACTGTCACCCCAATAGCCGCCCAAAAACAGATTAGCTTAGATTATTCCTCTCCGGTGGATTGGACGGTAGAAGTTGATCGTTCTCGTCTGCTGCAAGTTTTCCTAAATCTCTTTGATAATGCCATTAAGTATAGTCCCGATCAGGGGAAAATTCGCCTAGAAATTCGAGAAATATCCGATACTATCGGGGAAAAATGGCTAAAAATTGACGTTATCGACAACGGGAAGGGATTTAACGAAGCGGATCTACCCTACGTTTTTGATCGCCTCTTTCGCGGTGATCCTTCCCGCACCCGTCAAAAACAAAGCACAAGGGATTATAGTACCGGTTTAGGTTTATCGATTGCCAAAGAGATTATTCAAGCCCATGGCGGTTCGATCGTCGCTCAAAATGATCCTAACACCGGCGGCGCTCGCCTACAAGTCACTCTCCCGCGTCAAAAAAAGGAGGTGGGAATTATGAATTATGAATTATGAATTATGAATTGGGGAAGTGGGGTGTTGGGGTTTTAGGGTTTTAGGGTTTTAGGGTTTTAGGGTTTTAGGGTGTTGGGGTTTTAGGGTGTTGGGGTTTTAGGGTTTTAGTTGAATTTCCCCATTTCCCCATTTCCCCATTTCCCCATTTCCCCATTCCCCCATTTCCCCATTCCCCCATTTCCCCATTTCCCCATTCCCCCATTTCCCCATTCCCCCATTCCCCCATTTCCCCATTTCCCCATTTCCCCATTCCCCCATTCCCCCATTTCCCCATTCCCCCTAGAGAAAAAAATCTGTCAAGTTCTCTAGACAACTGTACAAAATCGAAAATTTTCTTGTTATGACTGTAGAGAAAGAGTAGTTTTATGTTAAGCGAATCCGACCGTGAGCCTATCCAAAGAAACCAATCATCCCGATCGCACCTATTTCGCTCGTTCTCTCCAGCGATTGGAACAGGATGTGCTGAGAATGGGAACCTTGGTCGAAGAATCCTTTCGTCTTAGCCATCAATCCCTTTTTGCTAGGGATTTGGAAATGGCGAAAAAAATCGCCCCCCTTGACAAGGAAATCGATCGCTACTACCGTCAAATCGAGTTAGATTGTGCCACTCTCATGACTCTACAGGCTCCCGTAGCCCAAGATTTGCGGCTTTTAAGTGCTTTTATGCAATTAGTGCGCGATTTGGAACGTATCGGCGATTATGCCAAGGATTTGGCTGAAATAGCTCTCAAATTATTCGCCTATACTCCCCACGATTGTATGGGTGAGATCGAGGCTATGTCCCACCATGCCCAGTATATGTTAGCCACGAGCCTTGTTGCTCTGGCCGACCTCGATCAAGAAGCAGGTCCAAAGGTGAAAGAACTAGATAATACGGTCGATCGAGCCTATGATTATCTCTATCACACTCTCGCCCATCAAAGAGACATCAAAGGTGTGGTGGAACCAATCCTGCTGATGGCTTTACTAATCCGTCATCTGGAACGCATGGCCGATCACGCCACCAATATCGCCCAAAGGGTATCTTACATCGTTACCGGACAGAGAGGCTGAGGGTGTGGAAGTTCCTGAGATGATTTCTCTCGAACTCTGGCCCCCGCTTTTAGCGTTTACGACTCAGAGGGTTAAAAATTTCACTTAACCCCTCTCCCAAGAGGGATAAACCCACCACCATCGTGGTCATTGCTAATCCGGGGAATAAAGTGGTCCACCAGATACCTGTAGATAAATCCGCCAAAGCTTCCTTGAGATCATGACCCCATTCAGGCACTTCTTCCGGTAATCCTAAGCCTAAAAAGCCTAAACCGCCTAAAACCAAGATCGCATCCGCCGCGTTGAGGGTAAAAAGAACTGGGACACTCTGGACGACATTAAAGAAAAGATATTTTGATAGTATCCGGCTAGGACTGGCACCGATCGCTCGCGCCGCTTCGATAAATAACTCATTTTTAACGCTGGCGGTTTGATTTCTGACCACGCGAAAATATTGGGGAATATAGGCAATGCTAACAGCGATCGCTACATTGACGATACCACGACCCAAAACGAAGGCCAGAGCCACCGATAATAATAACCCCGGCAAGGTGTAGAGGGTATCCATGAGAAAGAGGAGAACGCGATCGATCTTACCCCCCAAATAACCGCTAATTAACCCTAAAGGAACCCCGATGACTAAAGATAATCCTGTGGCCAAAAATACCACGGACAAGGCCGCTCGCGCCCCGAATAGGGTGCGGGAAAAGACATCATAACCGCGCACATTCGTCCCGAACCAATGGGCGGAACTGGGGGCTTGTAGGGGATAATTGCTTAAAATGTCGGTTGGATCCTGAATCATGCCGATCGCTTGCAGAAGGGGCGAAAACAGGGCAATCAGGATAAAAATAATTGTCAATACCAACCCAACCCCTAGGAGTTTAGTGGTTAGGTTGGGTTTCAGAAAAGGATCGATCGGCAATTTAACAGGAGTCATCGACAAAATTTAGCCATTGCATAGAACGCTAATTGTACAAGAGCAGTGTTTTTTCAAACAGCTGGGGCCGAAACGACCATAAACCAGAGCAAGACTGCTAAAGCTAAAACAGTTAGTTTAATCAGGATATAAAGCAGTCCGTTGGGATAAAGGAGATCGTGAAACATATTGCCTCCTCGGGAGAGAGTAGCGATTGTCCCTCTCTACCTTTGATCTTAAGTCTTTCTCTGTTCACCTGACCCACAACTTAACAAAACGTGCGATTATAGGGAAAAAGATTTTTTTACTAACTATGGCACTACTGACCACAGGAAAACCATTTATTCGCGATCTGGAACAATACGGTGCTTTAGGGGTTTACGCACCCTTAGAAGGGGGTTACGAGGGACGCTATCAAAGACGTTTACGGGCCACTGGTTACAATGTCCTGCATATCACCGCTAGAGGTCTAGGGGATTTAAGTGCCTATCTGACCGGCATTCATGGAGTCCGTCCCCCCCATTTAGGTAAAAAAAATATTGGTCGGGAAGCAGCCGTGGGACCGGTTTATTTTATTCCTCCCATTGCTACCTATCAATTAGAAAATTTACCCCCCAAATCCAAGGGTTTAGTGATTTGGATTATTGAAAGTTTTGTTTTATCCTCGCAAGAAAAACAATACTTAATTAATCTTAGTCAACAGGAACCCCGGTTAAAATTTGTCCTCGAATTGGGTGGGGAAAGATATTTCCGTTGGCAACCTTTGAGCAAATCTTTAGTCGCTGCCTAAATTTCCCAAATAACACGGGTACTGAAAGATATCCCCCTCAACCCCTCTCCCCGGAGAGGGAAACTTCAATTCTTGAGAGTTTGTTGTTCCTTTCTCACCCTTGGTAGCTATTTATTTAAGTAGGGAGGCACAATTATTTGTAGGATGGGTTAGCGGTAGCGTAACCCATGCGGGAGTTGGGTTTCATGCTTCAACCCAACCTACGTTCATCTTATATTTAATTGCACCCACCCACTTAATTTTGGCTCTTCGGTTTTTAGCGATTTTTGTTAATTGTTTTTTGTCTAGAGCGAACTAATCAATTAAATCTCTTGCCAGATAAGGATTTAGTCGATTTATGCCCCCCTATCGAACCATACCAAGTAACGAAGAACCTTAATTTTCTTAATTTCGAGAGTTTGCCTAGGAGAATTTGCAATAATATGGGATATCGTTGCCGCAAAAAACCTAGGAGTTAGATCGTGACAGTGAGAGTTCGTATTGCCCCCAGTCCCACGGGAAATTTACACATTGGAACAGCACGCACAGCCGTGTTTAACTGGCTTTTTGCCCATCATCACCGGGGTAAATTTATCTTGCGCGTGGAAGATACAGATTTAGAACGTTCTCGACCAGAATATACGGAAAATATTCAAGCGGGCCTACAATGGTTAGGACTGAATTGGGATGAAGGTCCTTTTTTTCAAACTCAACGCCTTAATTATTATCGTCAGGCTATTCAAACCCTGCTCGATCGAGGTTTAGCCTATCGTTGTTATTGTACCCCGGAAGAATTGGAAAAAATGCGGGAAGAACAAAAAGCCCGCAATCTTGCCCCCCGTTACGATAATCGTCATCGTTATCTCACCCCCGAACAACAAGCGCAATTCGAGCAAGGGGGGAGAAAAGCAGTAATTCGTTTTATTATTGATGACGATCGAGAAATTATTTGGCAGGATTTAATCCGGGAAAAAGTTATCTGGAAAGGTAGTGATTTAGGGGGGGATATGGTGATCGCTCGTACCTCGGAAAATGCCGAGGAAAACTTCGGTCAGCCTCTCTATAATTTAGCGGTAGTTGTTGATGATATTGAGATGGAAATTACCCATGTTATTCGTGGGGAAGATCACATCGCTAATACCGCTAAACAAATTCTTTTATACGAAGCTTTAGGGGCAAAAGTGCCAGAGTTTGCCCACACTCCTTTGATCTTAAATCAGGAGGGTCGCAAGTTATCTAAACGGGATGGAGTTACTTCGATCGATGATTTCCGAAAACTGGGTTTTTTGCCGCAAGCTTTGGTTAATTACATGACTCTCCTCGGTTGGACTCCTCCCGATTCCACTGAAGAAATTTTTACCCTTGAAACGGCCGCTGAAGTGTTTAGTTTAGAACGGGTAAATAAAGCAGGGGCAAAATTTGACTGGACGAAATTGGATTGGATTAATAGTCAATATCTCCATCGTTTAACCGGTGAGGAATTAGTGCCTTTACTCCTTCCCTACTGGCAAGAAGCGGGGTATAGTTTTGATGCTGAAACCGATCGAGCTTGGTTGGTCGGTTTGGCTACTCTCATCGGTCCGAGTTTAACTCGTTTAAGCGATGCTGTGGCTGAAAGTCGCTTACTTTTAACCCCTCTGGCTAATTATAATCAGGAGGCTTTGAGTCAATTACAATTAGAGGGAGTTAAGGATATTATCAAGGATATTCTCGCCGCTATTAGTCCCGATTTGACTGGAGAAGTTGCTAAGGGTATTGTGGAGACAACAACTAAAGCCCATCGGGTGAAAAAAGGTCTAGTGATGAAGTCTCTACGCGCCGCTTTGATGGGGGAGTTACATGGTCCGGATTTAATGCAGTCTTGGCTACTTCTTAATCAAAAAGGTTGGGATCTATCCCGTCTTCAGCAAGCAGTAAATAGTTAAATTGATTGGCTATCAGTTATCAGAAAATTTCTCGTATATTAGGGTTGACAAATGCCCTAAAATTGCTATATACTTTCTAGTATAATGGAAATCCGTGTCGCCCTGCATACCCTGCTCGTGATCGATTACTGAGGGGATGAGGGCGGATTTTTCCCCTAGCTGTCAGGGACGATCTAGAAACTTTCTTAATTTTTAGGCATTATCCGCAACTTTTCCCTAAATATAGATTTGTTAATCTCCTGACAAAAAGCTAAAGCTATGGGTGAAAAAAAACGAATTGGACTTCTCACCAGTGGTGGCGACTGTGCGGGTTTAAATGCCGCCATTCGTGCCGTTGTCCACCATGCCACTGGCAATTATGGCTGGGAAGTGGTGGGTATTCGAGAAGCAACTAACGGATTAATTAACCGTCCCCCCAAAACCACGATCTTTGATATTGAAGGAGTCGATCGCCTGTTAGTGATGGGAGGAACAATTCTCGGTACTACCAATAAGGGGGATCCCTTCGCTTTCCCGATGCCAGATGGAACCCTGATCGATCGCTCTCAGGACATCATCGACGGCTATCATAGTCTGGGACTGGATGCCCTGATCGGCATCGGTGGCGATGGTAGTCTGGCGATTTTGCGCCGTATTGCCCAACAGGGAGGCATTAATCTGATTGGTATTCCCAAAACCATCGATAATGATGTGGGAGCTACAGAAGTCTCCATCGGCTTCGATACAGCTACTAATATCGCCACAGAAGCCCTCGATCGCCTCCATTTTACCGCCGCTAGTCATAACCGGGTGATGATTCTAGAAGTTATGGGTAGAGATGCTGGCCATATCGCCCTGGCTGCCGGTATTGCGGGAGGGGCCGATATCATTCTCATTCCCGAAATTCCCTACCGATTAGAGAAGGTCTGCGAGAAGATCCGGCAGCGGCAGCGTATGGATAAACAGTTTTCTCTGATTATTGTCTCCGAGGCTGTGCGTACCGAAACTGGCGATCGCCTAGTGCAAAAGAAAGCCCTAGGAGAAGATCGTCTCGGGGGTATCGGTCGCTATTTAGCCGAAGAAGTTGCCAGGGAAACCGGGGCCGAAACGAGAGTGACTTTCCTGGGCCACATTCAACGGGGGGGCATTCCTTCTCCAATGGATCGCCTACTGGGGGCGGCTTTTGGCGTGGCGGCCGTGGATCTGATCGCCCGGGAAGAATTCGATCGCATGGTGGCCTGGCAAAATCGGCAAGTGGTCAGTGTTCCCATTGAGGAGGCGATTAAAACCTATCGCATCGTCGATCTCGAAGAAACTTTAGTCAAAACCGCCAGGGGTTTGGGTATTTGTCTAGGGGATTGAGATTAAATCTAGGGGAATCGGTGCGAGAATTAACCCTTAAGTAGGTAGGTGTTAAAAACGATCAGTTCCCCCCTTATCAAGGGGGGATTAAGGGGGGATCGAACCTAAAATCTATCTTCAATTTAATTATAACCAGCTACTTAATTAGCGCCCTTTCCCCACTGATTAAAATTACCCCTCAAATAAAGAAGTTATTTCACCATTAAGATAACTGCTGTAATTAACTTCCGTTATGGCATAAAATTACAATATAGTCATTTCAATTAAGATTGAGAATATCAATGCCAGAGTCCATAAGAGTTTAACTGGTCTAGAGTGTATCAGACTTGTCTGAAAGGACTATAAGATAAACTTCGCAGAATATACACACTCCTCCCCCCCCGTTGTATCAAAAGCTACAATTTAATAAATCTTTACATTTCTCTCCCCTTAGTCCCTCGCCTTCGGGAGCGATGGGTTAGCATAGACTGGGTGAAAACAATTTTTCTCCATTGATTTCGGGTATCTCATGCGTATTCAATGGGATGAAGCCAAACGACAGCGAGTTTTAACAGAACGTGACATTGACTTCACTCGGTTAAACGATCTGCTTTACAAACCTTACATCGAAGACCAACGCTCTGAGCAGCCAGAACAATATCGGATTGTTGGCTTTGCGGGCGGAACGTTAACAACATTCATCGTAGAATACAGAGTCGATGAAGTCGGTGATTACATTTGGGTTGTCACCGCTTGGAAATCAACTAAACAGGAGCGCAAAAGCTATGAGGAAACAGTCAACTGAAATTAAAGATATTGAGGAAATTGCTCAACAAGCACATCTAGGGAAAGATGTCTCTGAGCATTTCACAGGTAATTTTCAGGTTAAGCAACAAATTAATCTTGATTTTCCCCCGGAATTACTAGGAAGCATAGATGTGGAGTGTCAATTGCAGAACATGAATCGTCAGGATTGGATCAAGATGGTTTGCGTTGAAAAACTCCGTGCAATTCAATCTAGCAGAATAGCCAATACTGTTTAGTGGGGTCAAAGTATCCTACGCTACAATTTAATAAATATTTACATTTCTCTCCCTCGCTTAGGGATTGACAGGGAAAGGTATTTTTCCCTGTTTTACCCCTTCTCAGGCGAACTATCCGCTTCCGTGAGGGATTTTGGTGCGGTATGTCGCATTTGCCTTTGCCTTCAGCGATTCAGATTTTAGTTTTTTTGATTGTACTGATAGTGATCGCCATTTCCCCTGAAGAAGTTGAAGAAACTTGTTTGGAAGTCGCTCCAGTGCAACAGGCAAAAAATAAAACCCCCTCAACTGACTGAATGAAGGGGCATTTATAGTATTTTTGTAAGCAATTTAGCCGACTTTTATGGCTTCAGTTTGCGCTTGAGGGTTGAAGCTGCGCCGAGAGTGCCGAGGGTTAATAAGCTGAGGACTGTAGAGGGTTCGGGAACTGTAGTTGAGATAATAAAGCTTCCACCATCCCCAGCAATTGTTAGACTAGGATTTCCCTGTAGCTTGATGTTCAAGGTGGAAAAAGTCCCCAATAACGCCACAGAACCGTAAGCGGAACGAGCACCAGTAGTCGGAGGGGGAGTGGAGGGAGAAAGACCAACGCCAGTAAAAGGATCCGCATCGGCGATGATTTTGTTCGTGGTATTGACTGTTAAACCATCGCCACCACCACCGTTACCGCTCAATAAATTAAGTGCGATCGAACCATTGCTGGGATCAGAAAAATCATAGATCATCCCGTCAAGGTTGGCAACATGAAAGATGGGATTAGTCACCGGCGAGCTAAACTGAATCTTTAAAGTAGCAGTTTGGCCAGTCTGATTAAACATTGTATAACCTACCCGATCACCTAAACTTTGGTATGGAGTATAGATGTTGCTGTAGCTGTATTGAGGGGTAGTATTATTGATTGTTGTTCCTTGCCAACTTGTCGGGTTAATACCCGAAATCGTAAAGTTAGGTCCGCCACCAGCGAGTATAGAACCCGTAACGTTCACTCCTCCTAGGGTTCCCACGAATCCCCCAGTACCAGGTCCACCGGGGGTAAAGCTACTCAAGTCAAGGAAAACTGCTGCTTTCGCTTGGGGGGTCGCAATCAGGATACTGCTTGTCAGCGCAGTGATAGATAGCAATGAAACAAATTTCATTTTTTAGTGGTTTTAAGATAAACTTCCGCATCATACACACTTCTCCCCCCCCATTGTATCAAAAGCTACAATTTAATAAATCTTTATATTCCTCGACTGGCGATTCACACAGTTGGCGAATCTCCATTCCTACAAATTACAATTGAGTTAAGATATTCATTTGATTTAAATAGGTGAGCGATGAAATCAAAAGTCAGTATTGAAATAGAAAAGAGAGAAGGAAAATATTCTGCTTACAGTCCTGAAATTAAAGGATATATAGCAGAAGGAAATTCCTTAGATTCAGTCATTGATGCTATAAAACAAGCCATCCAATCCCATTGGCATCAACAGGAAGAAGAATCCAGCAAGACAACAGCCCAATCGCTTCTCGAACTTTTTGAAAATATTACAGCCGGCATGAACGAAACGGAAATCAACAATTTGCCGATGGATGGCGCACAAGAACATGACCACTATATCTATGGTATTCCTAAAAGCGATTCATGAGAACTATCTTTGCTGATACATTTTATTGGACAGCATCCATCAATCCTAGAGATAATTGGCACGGTCAAGTAATTGCTATTACTCGCACATTAGAACAATTTTGTCTCGTGACAACTGAAGAAGTTTTAGCAGAGACTTTGACTTTTTTTTCAGCTCACGGTAGTCAGATGCGACAGCGTGCTTGTCAACTTGTTCAAGGAATAATAAAAAACCCCAATATTCAGGTAATCCACCAAACTCATGAATCATTTTTAGCGGGTTTAACTCTTTACAAAAATCGTCCTGACAAAGAATATAGTCTCATTGATTGTATCTCTATGCAGACGATGCGAGAACTGGAAATTATCGAGATATTGACCCATGATAAACATTTTACTCAGGAAGGTTTTGTCATTTTGCTATAGTGCAATCGCCCTCGATTATTAAGGTATTTAATCAAGTTAATAAAGGCAAAAAATAAAACCGGCTCTCTTAGGTTTGGTGGGTAAAATGTATTCTAAGATACATTCCTCCTACCGAGGGGGTGAAACGAACCACAAAGACACAAAGGACACAAAGATTGATCGATTCTATGTAAGTTAAACTTATCACACAGAACCTAGAAGAGCCGTGGATTGGGAGAGTTTTAGTTTGCGGGTGGTGATTCGGTAGTAGTGATGGCGGCTTAATCCTTTGCTTTGCTGTGCATTGTAGTCATGGATAAAATACCAAAGGGTTCCCCAACGTGATTCTCCATTTTTTTAGAGAAAGATA